>DNFL01000313.1 GCA_003486945.1 Hyphomonas sp.
GTAATTGTAATACGGGCTGTCGGGATAGATGGAGAGGCGGTCGGGGAGTGTATCGGTCATGGCGGGGGGTTAGCCGGGCTGGGGAGGGGGGTTCAAGGGGAGATTACTTCCCCACGAAGATCAGCGTGCCCTCCGGCACTTCGGCGATGAACCGCGCAAGGTCTGCCTTCGAGAACACGATACAGCCATTCGACCTGCCAAGCTTGCCGTGCTGGGCAAGGAAGCCCGGCTCTGCATACCAGGCGGAGTGGACGACAATCGCGCGGGCGCGGGAGTTGCGGTTGGTCTCGTCCAGTCCTTCGAGGCGGAAGGACTGGCCATGCTTGCCGTAATATTCCTCTGCGAAGCGGAAGGTGCCTTCGGGGCTCGCCTGCGAGCCGGACTTGCCGGAGAAGTTGTCGAGGAACCCGTCATGGTCCGGGTCCGAGCCGAGGCCGTGGGCCGTGCGATAGGCTGATACGGCACCGGATTCGAGATCGACGACAAATAGGCGCTCCTTGCTGGAATGCAGGCCGTAATCGACCACGACCAGCTTGCCTGAGGCGCCATCATGCGCCTCTGCCGCGCTGAGGGCTGCGCTAAGAATCTGCGGCCGGATGCGGCCTTCGGGGTCCAGTTCAGCCGCGTAGACCGGCAGGGCCAGCAGCAGGACGGCTATCAGGGCAGTAGCAGCGCGGATCATGCGGGGTCGTTCCTCCCTCAGGGGCCGTGGATGCTACGTCGCGGCAGGTCTTGGCCTGCCCGGCCTGTTCGCTATGCTAGGATACAAAATCCGGCGGAATTGAGGGAGAGTAGCATGGCAGATGCAGCAAGCGCGCAGGACCTGTATTCCGGGACCAAGGAAGTCGCCGAAAGCCACCGCTTCAACGAGGAAAACCTCGCCCGCTGGATGGAGGCGAATGTCGAGGGCTATGAAGGCCCGCTGGTGGTGCGCCAGTTCAAGGGCGGCCAGTCGAACCCGACCTACCAGCTGATCACGCCGAAAAAGAAATACGTCATGCGTCGCAAGCCGCCGGGCAAACTGCTGCCGTCGGCACATGCGGTGGACCGCGAGTTCACGATCATCAACGCGCTCTGGCCGCTCGGCTATCCGGTCGCACGGCCCTATGGGCTGTGTACGGATGAAAGCGTGGTCGGCACGATGTTCTATATCATGGACTGTGTCGAGGGCCGCATCCTGTGGGACGGCACGCTGCCGGACCTTCCGCCGGCCGAACGCCGCGCGATCTACGAAGCAAAGGTCAAGACCTTCGCCGACCTGCACAATGTCGACTGGCGCAAGGCCGGCCTTGAAGGCTATGGCAAGGAGGGCGACTATGTGGCCCGCCAGATCCATCGCTGGACGAAGCAGTACAAGGCCTCCGAGACGATGCACATCCCGGAGATGGAGCGGCTGATCGAATGGCTGCCGCAGAACATCCCGCCGGGCGACATGACGACCATCGTTCACGGCGACTACCGCCTCGACAACATGATCCTGCACCCGACCGAGCCGCGCGTCATCGCGGTGCTCGACTGGGAGCTTTGCACGCTGGGTGATCCGATTGCGGACTTTTCCTATCACCTGATGAACTGGGTGATGCCGCCCGGTGATTCCGCGCGCGGCTCCATCATGGCGATCAAGGATCTGAAAGCCTGGGGCATTCCGACGATGGAAGAATACGTCGCCCTCTATTGCCAGCACACGGGCCGCAAGGGCTTGCCGGAACTTGACTTCTACTTCTCCTACAATGCCTTCCGCCTCGCTGGCATCCTGCAAGGCATCATCGGCCGCGTGCGCGACGGCACCGCCAACAGCGCGAATGCCGAGTCGAATGCGGCGCGCGTCGTGCCGCTGGCGAAGTTCGCGTACGAGTATGCCCACCGCGCCGGCATGCCCGCGTGAGCCCGCCTGCAGGCGAGCCGGATGAGGCATCCGGACCCCGCCTGCTGACAGACCGCGACCTGTTCTTGCTCGCCGTCGCCGCCGCCGTGGTGACGGCGAATGCCTACTACATCCACCCGATCATCGCGCTGGTGGCAGACGATCTCGGTGTCTCGCATTCGCGCATCGGGCTGGTGCCGGCGCTGAACCAGATTGCGCTGGCGATTGGCATCTTCGTGCTGCTGCCGCTTGGCGACCGGTTCAGCAACCGGCTGCTCGCGACGATCTTCTCGGCCGGGCAATTCATCGGCCTTCTAATGATGGCGCTGGCGCCCGGTTTCTGGCTGTTCACCGCCGGCTCCACCTTCCTCGGTTTCGCCACCATCACGCCTTACCTGCTGCCCGCCTATGCCTCGAAGCGCGTTGCGCCGCAGCGCCTCGGGCGCGCGACCGCCACGCTGACCACCGGCGTGATCGCCGGTATCCTGATTGCGCGGGTCGGCGCTGGTTGGATCGGCGAACATGCGGACTGGCGCGCGGTGTATGGCATCGCGGCGGCGCTGATGCTGGCCGTCACGCTCGCGCTGCCGCGCCTGATGCAGGGGCGCGACACACAGAAGGCGGCGGCGGAAAAGTTCAACTATCCCGCCCTTGTGCTGTCTGTCTTCCCCATCGTACGGCGCCATCCGGAAGTGCTTGTGTCCGGCGCCATCCAGGGCCTTGGCTTCGGGATATTCCTGTCGGTCTGGCTTGCGCTCGGCTTGCATCTGACCAGCCCCGAGATGGGTTATGGCGCAGACGTCGTCGGCTATCTCGCAGCGATCTCGCTGCTGAACCTTGCCACCACACCCTATCTCGGCGCCTGGGCAGACCGGACCGGGCCGCGGCGCGCGCGCTTCCTGATTTCGCTGGTGCAGTTCGTCGCCGTCTGCCTGCTCGGCCTGTTCGGACACAGCCTCTGGCTGCTCCTGATCCCGCTCATCCTGATGAACCTGGTTGGCCCGATGATCGATATCACCGGCCGCATGACCTTCCTCGGCCTGCCGGCAAATGTCCGTACACGGTTGATGACGGCCTATATCGTGCTGATGTTCATCGGCGGCGGTATGGCAAGCTGGGCGGCGACCACAGTTTTTGATCACCATGGCTGGGGCGGCACGGCCGTTTTGTCTGCCAGCCTGTCAGCGATGCTGGTCGCGCTCTCGGCGTTCGCGCTGCGCTTCGGCCCGCCGCGCGGGGCGGGGGCGTGACGCGGAGGCGATCCGGTGGCAAGATTTGAAAAAAGGGAAAGACCATGAGCGAAGTTCTGCAAGGCCCGCTGCGCCGCCCCGTCAACATGCTGACGGAGCAGACCTATGACGGCCACAAGTCGCTGCACGATGACAAGGAAGCCGAACGCCTCGGCATCAAGGCGGGCCCTATCGAAGGACCGACGCATTTCCAGCAATTCGTGCCGCTGCTGGCGGATGTCTGGGGACGGGACTGGTTCGAGCGCGGGTGCTTCTCCTGCCACTTCCTGAAAATGGTGTTCGAAGGCGAAGAAGTGCGCGCCGAAATCGACGAGCCCGCGCCGAATGCCACGCGCTGCATGGCCCGCGCCTTCAAGGCTGATGGCACGCCCGTGCTCGAAGCGAGCGCAAGCCTCGGCCCGGATCACGGCGAGACACTGCTGGAAGCGCGCATGAAGGCGCTTCGTCCGGCTGCGGACCTTGTCATCCTCGCCGACATGAAGGTCGGCCTCGCCGGCGCGGCGGAAGAACGCGTCGTAATGGGCGCAGACCAGCATATGGGCGGCCTCTATCCCTTCACGCTGAACGAAAAGCTGAAAGTCATCACAGAGAATGATCCGATGTATTCAGACGCTGGCGCCTCGCCCTGGGGCCGCCCGGTCATCCCGCTGGAACTCGTCAGCGTCATCGGCAACTATTCCTCGCGCACGGCACGCTTCCCGGTGAAACAGCCCGCCATCGGCCTGTTCGCCGATCTCGAAATCCGCATGATCGAAGGCCCGCTCTTTGTCGGCGAGGAATACATCCTCCGCCGCGAAGTCGTCGCGCTGTCGGAGTCGCGCCGCGTCGAGAATTACTGGATCCGCACCCGCTTCTTCGACAAGACAGGCAAGATACAGGTCGCTGAAATGCTGCTCAATCATGGCGTGATGAAAGCCAGCTACCCGCACTATCCGAAAGAGCGCCTCGCATGACGCCAAAGGCACTGCGCGCGCACTGCCTGTCGCTGCCGGGGGCAGAGTGCGTCGTGCAATGGGGCGACGATCAGGTCTACAAGATCGCCGGCAAGATGTTTGCGGCGACGGATGCTGCCTGCACTAAGATTTCGTTCAAGTGCAGCGACGAGGCCTTCCACGTGCTGACCGAAAGCGGCGCGGCCATCCCGGCGCCTTATCTTGCGCGCGCGAAATGGGTGCGGGTGACGCCGAATTCACTGCCCGATGCAGAGTTGCGCGGACGCCTGACGCAGGCCTATTCCATCGTCCGCTCCGGCCTCACAAAGAAAGTGCAGGCGGGCCTTCCGCCCTTTGCCGGCTGAGCGAATAGGGGGTTTTCCCTAGAGACCCGCCCGCGCCCTTATGGATTCCTTGCCTTCGGCGTCTGGGGGACGAGGAAGGAAGATGAAGCTGAAGACGGGAACCTGGGTAGTGGTTGCAGATGGCGGGCGCGGCATCCTGCTCGTGAACATCGGCACCGCCGCGCGCCCGGAACTGAAAGCCCGGCAGGTGTGGGACCTTGAAAATCCGCGCACCAGCGAACAGGGCCGCGACCGCCCGCCGCGCGC
>DNFL01000293.1:0-2469 GCA_003486945.1 Hyphomonas sp.
GGGCGCGGCGGCTGTCGCCAACGCTACATCAACGACCTTCATACGGTGATCCAGCTCAAAGGACGGATGGTGCGGTGTCTTGAAGAACTGCCCACGTCCCGTCGAGTAGTTGACTGCCGGCACGAGAACACGATGTTTCAGATCGCCTATCGTGGTCCCTTGGAAGCGCTCGGTCAACACTTCCTTCAATCCCACTGAGTCATGCCTTGCGGTCAACCAGAATCCAAGAAGCTGCCGTGAAAGGCTGCGGCAACCAAAGATGCGGCTGCCCTGTTCTTCAAACAGTGCCTTGAGTTCGTGGGCCGAAATTTCCGCAGCCAGCCCCAAAGCGAGCATCCCTCCTGCCGATGTGCCGCAAATCAGATCAAAGTGCGAAGCGATCGGACGACCCAGCGCGGTTTCGAGTTCGGCGAGAACCGTGGCGGTGTACAGTCCGCGATAACCGCCCCCTGAAAGGGCGAGCACATGATAGGTAGGGATGCCCGTCATGGCACTTCAGCCCTTCGGCGGGAAGGGGTCGTTGCCGTGGCTGTCCTTGTCACGGATACGTCCATCCGGACGATGGATGACGAGTTCGGACTGCTGGTTGTGTGCGATACCCCTCGCTGCGTCAATGGCCTGTTGCTGGGTATCGTGCACGGAGGTCGCCCGCTGATTGCCGGCTCCCTTGACGGCCCAACCGTCCTGATGAGGAACAACATGCTGATTCTTGCCTGCCATGATGGCTCTCCTACAGTGGAACTATCGAAGCCCCAGCCGCTCGCCTGGGTTGTCAATGGCCGCCCGCTGTAGCACAATTCGTTGCTCACGCAGACAACGGGAAGGCCAAGCCAATCCAATCTGGAGCAGGCGTAAAACCTACATCCGTTGTCTGGCTGAACAACAATGTATCAGAGCGGGTGCGCCGGTGCAACTTGCGTGCGGCGTGCACCTCTGAACATCAACCGGACGTGGAGGGGCAACAGAGGGCTTGGCCTTCTTCCCGCAACCGCAAGGATCAGAACTCATGCCGCAAACAGGCCTAGGCGTCGCCCTCAAGACGCTACGCGAACGCAGAACCCTTTCCCTGCGTGAGATCGGCCAGCTATCGTCAGTTGATCATGCTTATGTCCACCGCCTCGAAACAGGCGAGAAGACAAACCCATCCCAAGACTTGGTTGAGAAGCTGTTGAAGGTTCTCAAGCCGGGAGAAAGAGATGCCGCACTCGTGATGTGGCTGGTTGACCACGCAGACGCTGATCCAAGCCTCGTTGAATTCGTGCTACAAGATCCCTCGATCAGCATCGACGTGTTTTCGGCCGCGGCTGGCGTCAGGCATCGGGGAAATGCAAGGCCTGACCCCGCGACGCTCATCGCCCGAATCAAAAGGGCCTTCGACGACGACGAGGACGACTGAACATGGACGAGGCGGATGTCAGGCAGAGAGCGCGCGCGTTTGTCGCGAGAGTCGATGTTTCGAACATCCGAGCAGACCTGTCCCCGTATGTGACCGCGGCTAACGCCAAGGTCAAGAAGGATGAGCTTGGCGAGGGGGAGTCTGGCTATACCGTTACCAAGCCGAACGGGAAGCACATCATCACTGTGAATTCGCTGGAAACCGAAGAGCGCCAGCGCTTCACTGTCTGCCACGAAATAGCCCATATCGTGCTTGGCTTGGAATCGAGTCACGACGAGGTGCCGTCATGGTCCTATGCAAAGCGACATCCGAACGAGATCGCCTGCGACACGTTTGCCGCTGAACTGCTGATGCCCTATCAGCAATGGCTCTCCGCTGTTCCCAAGGAAGAGCCCTCCCTGGATCTCATCCAACACATGGCCGACTTGTTCGGCACATCATTCCCTGCAGCGGCGTCAAGGTTTGCCAGTCTTAGCGATATGCCGTGCGCATTCGTCACCATGGAGCGCGGTGCGGTGCGGTATGCCGCACGCTCAACGGCCTTGCGGCAAGCAGGGGCCTGGATACCTCGCAGGTCGGTCATTCCAGCAGGCTCCGTGGCTCACCGAATCCGCTCTTCAGGGAATAGCGCTACTGAGACGGGGGAAGTTTCACAGGACATCTGGTTCGACAACTGGGAAAAGGGTCTTGACCTCTGGGAACTTTCAAGACATTACCAGCGCACCGATACCACCATCTCCTTGCTATGGTTCGACAGCGACGATTTGCCGGAGGTTGAGGTGAACCGCTTCGGCGCACGTGTCGAAGACGATGGAGGCTTGGCTGAACTGACGGGAGAACTGCCATGGCCGGGGCGAAGCAGGCGCCGCTAGAAGTGCATCGAGTGCGCTCGGTTGTTCGGCTGCTTACGCGGGCCGCGACGCAGTTGTCGGATGATTTCTCAGGCCTTGGTATCGTTTTCTACGATTCGCTCGCAGAGCTTCCGTTCCTCCCGCTGGACGTCTCCCGAGACGAGAATATCGACTTGCCGGTTTCTGGACTCGACTCTGTATGCGATTTGTTGCTTCGAACTG
>DNFL01000293.1:2695-2824 GCA_003486945.1 Hyphomonas sp.
ATCATCGCCATGGCACGACGGTTTTCATTTTGTGCACGCAGGTTCACTGAGCCTTACCCACCTTAGCCAGTTTGTCGCTCCGCCGCTACCTGACGACCGTGATCAATTGCCGCATGCGAGCGGGGCTCG
>DNFL01000300.1 GCA_003486945.1 Hyphomonas sp.
AAACTTTTTCGCGAGCACAGCCGCCAATGCGCCAGCCTTCGCAAAGGCCGCGTCCAGCCCGCCTTCAATCTTCCCAGTCTTCGCGAGGGCGCCCGCCGGATTGAGATTGAAGTCCAGCTTCAGCTTGTCCGGATTGCTTTGTCCGTCCGCCCAATGAGCAAGCAGTCCCGTCGCCCGCGCGCCCATGCCGCCAGCCGAGTCAATCGCCACCGCCGCCATCGACGCATCCACGCCCGCCAGCGCAGTCTTGAAATCTTCCGCCGTGCACAGCTGCACGCCGGCGCGCCCCGTGCCGTCCACGCGCAGCTCGATGGAGGAAACCCCGCGTTCCAAGTCGCGCAGGATTTCGCCATTGGTTTCCGCGGGCGAGGGGTGTGTGAACAGCTGGCGGATGTCCCAGGGCAGCCACTTGTCCGGCGCCGCCGTTTTCCCGCGCAGGTAAGGTGCCGCGCCGGGGACACCCAGCGGGTCGCCCGCGCCGCCAAAATCGCTCTCGCGGTAAAGCGCGCGGATGCCGAGGCCATCGGCCGTCTTGCGTGTCAGCGTCTCCGGGCCTTTGCCCTTGAGCGCCTTTTCGACCTCGCGCAGCCAGTCGGCTTCTGTGGCGTCAGGGAATGCGGAACTGAAGGGGAGGATGTCGTCTGCCATGCGGCGGGTTTAGGCTAATCCTGCGGGCGTTGTGAACTGTTTCCTTAAGGTGAGTGCGACGCTTCTGCCTCCTGTTGGCGCACCCCCGCTAAACAGGCCTTGACGGCGCCCGCCAACTCCTGCAATTGAGAATTATTCGCAACTAGGAGTTTGCCATGCGCCCCGCTCTCCGGCCCCTCCCGTGCCCGCAGGTTTCACCCGCGACGCCTTCGGACAGGGTTGCGAGGCGCATGGCCCAGTCACAGGGCGGTCCCGCCGGCGCTGTTTCCTCCCCAGTAACCGGGCCGGTCTCCGGCCAGGGTCCGCTCTGTGACTGGATCGATACGCAGGCCGGCGTACTCGGCCTCTGGCTCGACCGCCTGATCGAGCAAGGCGACCCCGACGATCTCGTCTCACTGGTGCACCGGCAACAGCTCTGGCTCGAACTGATGCGGGGCAGGGTGGCGCGGGATTAAGAATTCAGGCGGCCCGCTTAAGGCCTGCCTTAATTGTGCGCGGCGCATATACTATAGTTTCAGCTTTCTCTGTTACGGATTTGCCACGATATGCATCGCGGTGGCAGGTCCATATCCTGCAATTGCTGAAGCAAAGGTAGTTATCACATGGCCGGATCCAGCTCGAATACTTCCAAGGCGGCCAAGGCCGCCGTCAAAAATCTTGAAGCCCGCCTCGCAGAACTCCGCGGCGAGATTGATGAGGTCATGGCTGAACTCGCGGAAAAGACTGGCGCAAAAGCCTCCGCAACTGCTGATGACGTCGCCGATACCGGCGAATGGCTGCTCGACGACCTGCGTTCGGCCATCGCCGACCTGAAACGCCAGGCCTCCGAAGCCGAACAGAAGGTCGTCGAACAAACGCGCGAACACCCCGTCCAGACGCTCGCCGTCGCCTTCGGCGTCGGTTTCCTCGTCTCCATGCTCCTGCGCCGCTGAGTCCGGGCCGGTTCCTTGCAGCAGCTCCTCACCCTCCTGATGTCCTCCTTCGGTGACCGGGTCGGCGACCATGTTTCGCGCCATGCGAAAACCGCGGTCTTCGTCCTCGTGGCGGGTGTCTTCCTGTTTGCCGCCTTCGTCATGGGTGTTGGCGCGCTGACAGTCTGGCTGTCCCAGCATATCGATCTCTGGGCCGCGCTCGCCATCGTCGCGCTCGGCCTCCTGGGCATCGGCGGCATCGTCATGGGCTTTGGCGCCCTGCGGATGATGTCGGACGAAAACGAGAAAAAGCTGGAAGAATCGAGTTTGAAGCGCGACGCGATGCTCGGCGCCCTGTCAGCGCTGGGCACCAGCGGGCGCGCCAGCACTGGAAAGGCGCTCGCCGTCGCCGCCCTCGTCGGCCTCCTCGCGGGCACCCTCCTCCTCGGCGACCGCAAGCCGGACGACGATCAGGCCTGAACAATCTTTTGTCGCAAATCGGTGTATGCTCACCGCGCGTGACTGCTGTAAGCAGGCCATGCCAGCGGAGGGACACATGGGCCGGATCATCACCATTCAGGGCGTCGGCGACATCGATCTCGACAAGATTTCAAGGCTGCTGCCCGGCCGCAATGGCTGGGATATTCTCTCGCTGGGAACACAGGGCCGCTACATCAAGGCGATCATCGATTCGTGGGATACGCTCCAGCGCTACGAGATCAACACACCCCTCCGCCTAGGCCATTTCCTGGGGCAGGGCCTCGTGGAAACCGGCTGGCTGAAATACACAGAGGAAGGCTTCAGCTACTCCGCCGAAGGCCTGATCGCCACCTTCCGCCACTATCGCCGCAACCCCGACCTCGCCAGGCAGCACGCCCGCAAGAAAGAGTTGATCGCCAACACCGTCTATGGTGGCCGCGCTGATCTCGGCAACACGCAGGAAGGCGATGGCTGGAACTTCCGCGGTCGCGGCTTCATCCAGCTTACCGGCCGCTACAACTACACGAAATACGGCGAAGCCGCCGGCATCGACCTTGTCAACGACCCGGACATCATCCGCCGCGATCTGACCAAATCCGTCGAAGTCGCCGCGGCCTTCTGGAAAACCAACGGCCTCAACGCCTACGCCGATCAGAATGACGCCGCCAAAGTCTCGCGCGGGGTCAATCGCGGCAATCCCAACGATGCCGCCGCCGCCAATCACGAAGACCTGCGCATCCTCTGGACCAACACCGCCCTCGGCGTCACGCAGGCCCCGCAGACCGTCGCGCCCGATGCCGAACCGCCCCCCGGCGCCCCTTCGCTTAAACCGCTGCAAGTCGGCAGCCGCGGCGACCGTGTCCGTGCACTGCAGGAAGACCTGAACGCTATCGGCTACAGCACCAACGGCATCGACGGCATTTATGGTCAGGGCACCAAGCGCGCCATCCTCGCCTTCCAGCAGGAACACGGCCTACCCGTCACCGGCATCTCTGACGCCGCCACCATCGACGCGGTCGACAAAGCCGCTGACGATCCCGCGCGCACCCGCATCGACAGGACGGACCCCCGCACCTTCGGCTGACGCGCCGCGAGGGCTTGCCCGCCAGCGCCCGTCAGGCTTTGCTCTCCGGCAATAGAAAAAGCTGGAGGAAACTGATGAGATTGAAGA
>DNFL01000134.1 GCA_003486945.1 Hyphomonas sp.
GAGATGATGATGATCGGCGGCGCGGCGACTGGCGCATTCCTCGCGTCCAACGACTTCACCACGGTTAAGCATACGGCGGGCGATGTGGTAGCCGCCTTTGCGGGCCCCAAATGGAAAAAGAAGGATTATCAGGACCTGCTCTGCCTGATGCATGAGCTGCTCACGGTCCTGAAGCAGAACCCGGTCGATATCGAAGCCCATATCGAGGCCCCGAAAGACTCGGCGATCTTCACCAAGTATCCGAAGATCCTGAAGGATCACGAAGCGATCGACATGATCTGCGACACGCTGCGCTCAATGCTGATGAACTTCGACAATGTCCACCAGGTCGAAGAACTGCTGCAGAAGAATCTCGAAGCGCTTGCCGAAGAAACCCAGCACGGTTCGCATGCGCTGCAACGCATGGCTGACGCCCTGCCGGCGCTCGGCATCGTCGCGGCCGTTCTCGGCGTGATCAAGACGATGGCCTCCATCGACAAGCCGCCGGAAGTTCTTGGCGGCATGATCGGCGGCGCGCTTGTCGGTACGTTCCTCGGCGTGTTCCTCGCGTATGGCATCGTCGGCCCGTTCGCGACCCGCGTTCAGCAGATCCGCGCCGAAGAGCATTTCTTCTACGCGATGATCGGCGAGGTGCTGGTGTCGAACCTCCACAAGAACCCCATCAATATCGCGGTTGAAGTTGCGCGCCGTCATGCACCTGGTCGCGTGCGCCCGACCTTCGACGAGATCGAACAGGCGATCAAGGAGCTGAAGAAGGCGGCATGAGGCGGATTGTCTGGATTCTTGCAGGCGCCCTTGTCCTGGCACAGCCTGGACTGGCGCTGAAGGACCCGCCGCCGGCACCTCCGGCGGACAACCGGTCGCAGGATCTGTCCAACGAATTCGACGCCTTTGTGCAGCAGGCTCTCAAAGAGGGCCTGCTTTCCCCCGTTTCGCCGGGCGGTGCGAAGCCCGCGCAGAAGCCCGCTGTGGAGCCCGGTCCTGCAGACCTTCGCCCCGCGCCGGTACCTGAAGCGGCTGCCGCGCCGGCAGCGGTCGATTGCAATGATCCGTACCCGTTGGATTTCTCGAACCTCGCTCCTGTGGAGCGGTACTCGGACCTCTATGAGATCCGCAATGCCATCCCGGAGGGCAGCCGGGACGCGTTCAATCCCGAACTGACCCGCGCTTACATCGCGCTCGACCTCGCCCCGGAGGCTGCCAACTCGGTGGGCCGCACATCGGCAGGGGAGGGCACGGCGCTGCTCAACCTGGCGCGTCTGATTGAACACCGCGAAAGCGCGCCGGCAGCCTATTTCGCTGAGCTGGCTAAATGCCACGCAGATGCCGTTTTCTGGCACGGCCTGTCGCTTCTGGCGGCCGGTGATGCAACCGGCGCTGCCCTGATGAACGATCATCTGTTCGTGTTCCGGCGCCTACCTTTGCAGCTGCGCGACCGGGTCGCGTTCATGGCCGTGCCTGCACTCGACGCGATTGGTGACCGTACCCTTGCCCAGAAGATGCTGACGACCTTTACCGACGCGCAGATTGCCAATTCGGCGCAGCTGACTTTCAGCCTCGCTGTCCTCGGTCTCGGTGCCAAAGATCCGGCCGCAGAGAAGGTGATCGAAGGGTTCCTCCTTCAGTCGCGGTTTGAAGAAGCGGCGCTGTCATCCCTTGTCCGGCACAAACGGCCCGTGCGCCAGATCGTCCGTTCCATCCTCCTGGACGAGATGGTGACACGCATCGAGTTCGCCCAGAAAGATGCTGATGTGCGCGGAAACGTGCGCTTCGTGCTCGACGAGCTGAGCCGGGATTCGATGTATGCGCCGTTGATGAAGCTGGCCGAATTACCCAGCATGCAGAGCGAAGCTGCGCATGAGGAACTCGTCCGCACGATTGCCTCGACCCTGGAGCGCGACCTTGCCGGCGAAGACCGCCTGCGCAATCTCGCTGCGATCGAGGCCCTGCTCAACGACAAGGGTCTTCTCGATCATGCTCCGCAGCGCGAGACACTTTACGAAAGCGCGACGAATGCCGCGATACGCCTTGGGTTCGGAACGCTGGCTGAGGCGCTCGCTGCAAAATCGGAAGGCGTCGCCGGCCTTGCTGACCAGCGCGCCCTGCTTGCCTATCGCCAGAAGGAATACGCGGCCGTCTTCGAACTCGCAGAGCGTCATCCGCAGGACCAGGGCGTCCAGCTGATTGCTGCAAAGGCTGCAATCGACCGCGCAGAAGCCGCTCGAATCGCCACCTATGAAAAACGCCTGAAGCTTGACCCCGATACGCTGCTGACCCTGATCGAGCATGATGCCGCCGGTGCGCGCTGGATGCTGTCGGAAAGCACTTACCGCTCCGCCCGCGCCCTCACGGGAGAAGCTCAGAAGGTGCGCGTTGCGCGTGTGATGCGTCTGAAGCCGTCCATCTGGCCGGAATATGAAGAGCCTTCGCGCCTGCCGGTCGCCAGCATTCCAGGCAAGCTGAACCAGTCGCGCCAGGCGATTGAGCAGCTGAAAGCGGAGGCCGCTCCCTGATGTCGAACTCGATCTATGCCTCTCTCGCGCGCCAGGCGGGCCTGATGCAGGAAATGCAGGTGGTCGCGAACAATCTCGCGAACGCCTCCACGACCGGATACAAGACAGACCGCGCCATCTTCGCCGAGTTCCTAGTTGCGACCGGTCCGGACAGCGACTCCCTGTCGATGGGCGGCCTTGCCGGTCACAGCTTCAAGTTCGAACAGGGCGCGCTGCGCACTACGGGCGGCCAGTTCGATCTTGCCATCCAGGGCGACGGCTTCTTCGCGATCAACACGCCGCAGGGCCCCCGCCTGACGCGGGCTGGGCATTTCCAGCTCTCGGCTGCCGGCAACATTATCGATGCGCAGGGCAACAATGTGCTCGGCACCAGCGGTAATGCGATCACCATCCCGCCGGAAGCTACGCAGGTCGCCATCAGCGGCGATGGCTCGGTGTCCTATGATGGCCAGCTGGTGGAGCGCATCGGCGTTTTCATGCCGCAGGGCCAGCTGCTGCGCGATTCCAACACGCTGTTCTCGGCGCCTGAAGGCTACGCGGCGGTCGAGACGACCGGCATCGTGCAGGGCGCGCTTGAATCGTCCAACGTTTCACCGGTGCTTGAAGTGGCGCGCATGATCGAAGTGCAGCGCGCCTATGAGGCCGGTCAGTCCCTGCTGGAGAAAGAAGACCAGCGCATTAGTCAACTCATCAGCGCCGTTCGCGAACGCTGACCGCTGAAAGTGACCTGAGGAGAATCCCATGAAATCTTTGCAGATAGCCGCATCCGGGATGGCCGCACAGCAGACGCGGGTCGAGGTCATCTCGAATAACATCGCCAACATGAGCACCGCAGCTTACCGTCCGCGTACGGCCGAGTTCTCCGATCTCATGTATCAACAATACCTGACCCCCGGCACGATCACCTCGCAGACCGGAACGGTTGTTCCCTCCGGCATCCAGATCGGCACGGGCGTGCGCCCCTCGACGGTGTCGATGGAGATCACCCAGGGGTCGCTGCGCCAGACGGATGGCGAACTGGACCTTGCCATCGATGGCGCAGGCTTCCTCGAAGTGACGCTGCCTTCCGGCGAATCCGCCTATACCCGCGACGGCAAGCTGAACCGCAGCCCGACCGGCGAGATTGTCACCATGGACGGGTTCGCGCTGGCCGACGGGATTGTCCTGCCGGAAGATGCCCGCCGGATCACGATCAGCCGGGACGGGGAGGTGGTGGCCTATTTCGGGGACCAGACCGCAGGCCAGTCCATCGGCACAATCTCGCTGGTGCGCTTCATCAACGAACGCGGCCTTGAAGCGATCGGCGACAACATGTTCCGCGAAACCGAAGCTTCCGGCTCTCCGAACCGGCTTGTTCCGGGCACGGAAGGACTGGGCTACATCCGTCAGGGTTTCCTTGAAGATTCCGGCGTCGATGTCGTGAAGGAAATCGCCGAACTGATCGAGGCGCAGCGCGGCTATGAGCTGAATTCGAAAGTCATCTCCGCCTCCGACGAGATGATGGCTGCAACGACGCGCCTGAGGTAGGATCATGAGTTTTCTCGCCGCCCTCGGAATCGGATCGATCATCGCCCTGACCGGCGCGAATACGCTGGTCGCCTCGGAAGTCATCAAGGCCGGCGACCCGGTCACGGTGGCAAATGCCGGCCTGCAGGACGGCGACGGGCCGGACGCCTATGACCTATTCATCGGCCGCGAAGTGAAGCGCACCGTTTATCCGGGCCAGGCGATCACGCTCGACAATACAAAGCCGAAACGCCTCGTGACGCGCAATCAGATCGTCACGGTGAAATACGTTCAGGGCCCGCTCGAAATCTCCACCACCGGCCGCGCCATGGGCGAAGCCGCATTGAATGAACCGGTGACGGTTCTGAACCTCCAGTCCCGTCAGTTGGTTCAGGGCATCGTACAGGCTGACGGATGGGTACTTGCAAAATGAAACACCTCTATTCGCTTTCCCTTCTCGCCGCCGCCGTCTCTGCCTGCGCCAGCTCTCCGCATCGGGGCGCCGAAGTCGCGCCGCCGCGCTTCGAGCCCTATACGGGTCCCTGGGCGCATGAGCCCGTCACGGAACCCAAGGCGCAGAACGCTTCACTTTGGGCAACGTCTCCGGACGCACTGCTCAGCCTGCGCCGCGCCAAGGAAGTGGGCGACCTGCTCACGGTCGTGGTCGAGATGAACGATCAGGCCAGCCTGCGCAACTCGCTGACACGCAGCCGCGATTCCAGCGAGAACATGAACGTGGATGCCTTCCTCGGACTTCCGGATCTTGCCGGCGCGCTGCTGCCGAACGGAGCGTCGCTGTCTCCGGCCTATGATTATGAGCGCAATTCCAGCCTGAATGGCAGCGGCGCCGTGAACCGGGCAGAGAAGGTGA
This sequence comes from Hyphomonas sp., assembly GCA_003486945.1. GTDB lineage: Bacteria > Pseudomonadota > Alphaproteobacteria > Caulobacterales > Hyphomonadaceae > Hyphomonas. The sequence goes on from DNFL01000134.1 coordinate 4,891, forward strand.
CCTTCACGCTGGCCGCGCGCGTGGTCGCAGTGGAGCCGAACGGCAACCTCGTGATCCAGGGCTACCAGCAGACGCAGGTCAGCAATGAAGTCCGTTATCTGACGGTTTCCGGCGTCATCCGCGCTCAGGACATCACGCGCACGAACACGGTCTCCTACGAGAAGATCGCGGATGCGCAGATTGCCTATGTCAGCAGCGGCGACGCAACCTCAACCCCTGAAATGAAGGCCGTGCCGAAACTGCTCGACCGGTTCAACCCGTTCTAGGACCTTTCCGATGAAGCACATCCTCACCGCGCTAATCGCCATCGCCTGCATCGTCGCGGGTGGGGTAGGGGGTCATTTCCTGCGCTCCGCTTCCGCCAAGCCGGCGGGCGAGGCTCATGCCGAGGCCAAGGCCGACAAGGAACATGGCAAGGAAAAGGCGGACGCTCACGGCAAGGCCGAGAAGAAAGCCGATTCGCACGGCAAATCAGACTCGCATGGCAAGGAAGAGAAGTCGAAGGGCGGCCATGGCAAGGAAGCTGCCGGCAGCTCGCAGGTGATCTACTACAAGTTCACGCGCGAGTTCGTGGTGCCGGTGATCCGTAATAACCATGTCAACAGCCTGGTGATCATCCACCTCAGTCTTGAGGCAGACGCTTCGATCTCGCAGAAGCTGTTCGAGATGGAGCCCAAGCTGCGCGACAATATCATGACCACGCTGATCACGATCAGCAATGATGGGCGCACATTCGAAACCCTCACGGATATCGAGAGTTATGAGTCGATGCGCTCGATGATCCTGATGAACCTGAAGACCGTTGTCCCCACCGGCATTCACAATATCCTGATCATGGACATGGCCCGTCAGGACGTCTGACGGTCAGCCTTCATCAACGATCTGAACATTGCCGATGTCGGTCGACAGATTGGCCGATGTATCGATGGTGATCGTGCCGTCATTGCTTGAGACCGATGTGACCGTCGCAATCACGCGCGGTGCGACCGAACCGGTCTGCTGGTTACCCTTGTAGGTATCGACGCGGAACTGCAGCACGCTTCCCGGCGGCACGCTCGCCCCGGAGATCGTCTGTCCGTTCCAGCTGTAGGAACTGGCGCCGGGTGCGAGCGTTTCCGTCCAGATGACCTGTCCGTTCACATCGCGGATCGTCAGCGCGCTGTGATCCGTGCCGGCCGGAACCTCGGCGGAGAATTCGACGGCCGATCCCGTATAGGGAATCCAAGAGGATTCGAACGACACGGTCTTGCCCAGCCATTGCGAAGCAACCAGCGAGCCGAGATCGTAGATCATCGTGGAGATGCTCTCGAGGTTCACATTCGAGCGGACCTGCTGCTCCAGCGTCGAAAAGGTTGCGAGCTGCTCGACAAACTGAGTCGAATCAAGCGGGGAGAGGGGGTCCTGGTTGCGGATCTGCGCCGTCAGCAGGCGGATGAAGCTCTCGAACTCCTTGCCGACCGAAGGCGTGGAACTGGCGGTGCTGGTCTGCGTCTGGTAGCCTGCGACGTCTGAAACAGTGGTCATGGTCGTCTCCTAGAGCCGGATATCAAGCCGGCCATCGGCCGTGATCGGCCCGGATGGTGGAATGGCAGGGGATGCTGCCGTGCCGGCCAGCGCTGCGGCGGCTGGTCCGGATTGCAATTGTCTGAGCAGGGCGGCGTTGGCGGCCTGCTGGCTGCTTTGCTGCTGATGCTGGAAGGTCAAGTTCTGGCCATCAAGGCCCTGCCGCTCGAGCGCCTGGATGAGTTCGAAATGCATGGCGCGCAGCTGGCGCATGGCTTCCGGGGTTTCGCTCGTGATGGTCACGTGCTGGAGGCCCTGCGCGTCGAACTTGAAGTCGATCGACACGCGGCCAAGTTCCGGCGGATCGAGTTGCACCACCACGCGGTCGGACTGCCCGTCCTGCGCTGATTTCGAAACGATATCGACAATCTCGACAGGGGAGGCGACCACCACGGCGTGCGCCGGTGTCAGCGCCGTCAGGATGGGCGACTGAAGCGCGGCGGGTGGCGGCGCAGGTGCGGCGAGGGCAATTGGTGCGCTGACAGAGGGTGCCGGCGGCGCCATGTCGGCCTGCGCCGGCTTGTCGCCCAAGGCAGCAATGCCGGTTACAGCGCGCTCCATGCGTATGTCTTCATCAGGCAGGCGATCCGGCGCAGCCTGGGCCGGAGCCGTTTGAGCGCCTGCGCTGGCCGGAACCGGGGCCGCCGACTTGTCCTGGGGCAGGCCCGTGTCCGCGCCGGGGTCATCGGCTTCGCCGCGCACAAACACCGACGCCGCAGAAACCGGCACAGCGAGGGCCTCGATG
>DNFL01000360.1 GCA_003486945.1 Hyphomonas sp.
AGGCAATCTCGACGGCACAGGCCGGTTCGATCAGCTGTTCCTTCAGGCCATTGACGAGGGCGAATACATCCTGCGCACCGAGTATGCGCTGTCGACCAGGCCCGGTGTGGACTGGCAGGTTTCCGCAGAAGGCGCGTTCAACTCGCTGGAAGCAGAGACGGATCTGTTCGAAGCCATCGGCGGCGGCCCGCTGGTGGAAATTCCGCTCGGTCTTTCGAACTCGCGGGTGGAAGAACGCCGCGGCGAAGTCATCCTGACGCATGGCCGCAAGCTTTCCCCGAAACTCAACCTGCAGATATCCGCAGGCGCGGAATATTCCGAACTGTCGCAGACAGGCGACGCTGAAAACAAGCGCGAGTTCACGCGCCCGAAAGGGCAGGCGACTTTCTCCTGGCAGCAGAGCGACACGCTGAAACTCGTCAGCAAGATCGAACGGCGCGTCGGCCAGCTGAACTTCTTCGACTTCATTTCTTCGGTAAACCTCGATCAGGGCAACGGGGTTGATGGCAATCCGGAGATAGTGCCGAACCAGTCCTGGCGCCTGACGCTTGAGGCGCAGAAAGATTTCAAGGATTGGGGTGCGTCTACGGTGCGCGTGATCTTTGTGGAGCTGGAAGATGTGATCGACCAGGTGCCGATCGGCACAGGTGCGGGCCCGGGAAATCTCGACAGCGGCAAGCTGTTCGCGCTCGAGACAAACTCGACGATGAAGCTCAGCAAGCTGGGTTTTGCCGGGGCCGAGCTGACTTTCAACGGTCGGTATTTCGACACCGAAGTCGATGATCCGGTGACGGGCCAGCGCCGGTCCATCAACGGCCACCTGATCTATGACTACGAAATCGAACTCCGCCAGGATGTTCCGAATACGGACTGGGCCTGGGGCTTGATTATCGAAGGGTTCAAGCAGGAGCCGCAATACCTGCTCTCCGAGGTGATGCTACGCGAGAACGAGCCCGCTTTCTCCTTCGCCTATGTCGAGCACAAGGATGTCGCCGGCATGACCGCGCGGGTGGCATTCGGCAATCTTTTTGACCAGCGCGACAAGTTCTGGCGTCGGAGCTACGCTCCGGACCGTTCGGGCACGCTGGTGCGGTCTGAAGATTACAGCCGTGGCTTCGGCCCGATCTTTACCTTCGAGTTGAAGGGCAAGTTCTAGGCCGTCTGTATACGGCCGATCCGGCGCACTTCCCAGCGCAGGGAGACGCCGGAGGTTTCGAGCACGCGGGCACGGACAAGTTCGCCGAGGGCTTCAAGGTCAGCAGCGGTTGCTTCGCCCGTGTTGATCAGGAAGTTGCAATGCATCGGCGAGACCTGCGCGCCGCCGACTTTGAGGCCGCGGCAGCCGGCCGCGTCGATCAGCTTCCAGGCGGAGCGCTGGTTTGGCGTGCCCGGCGGATCCGGATTGGCGAAGGTGGAGCCGGAGGTTTTCTCGCGAATCGGCTGGGTTTCGGCGCGGCGCGATTGCAGCGTTTCGATTTCGGCGGAAATCTCGCCCGGGTCGCCGGCGCCAGTCGCCTGCAGCACAAGTCGGGTGACGAGGAAATCTTCCGGCAGATCTGTATGGCGGTAAGTAAAGTGGACGGGCGTGTGGCCTTCGCCATAGGTGCGGCGTTCGCCGGTGCGGGTGAAGCCTTCGAGGCGGACGAGCACGTCCTTGAGTTCGCGGCCATAGCAGCCGGCATTGGTGCGTGTGGCACCGCCGAGCGAGCCGGGGATGCCGGAAAGGAATTCGAGACCTGTGAGGCCGTGTCTTGCAGCGGCCTTGGCAACAGCAAGGTCCAGCGCGCCGGAGCCGGCGGTGAGTTCGGTCCCGCCGGACTTTGTGATTTCGCCCCATTGCCGGCCCATCAGGCGGATGACGACGCCTTCGATGCCACCATCGCGCACAATCAGGTTCGAACCGACGCCGAGGATGGTGACGGGAATCCCGGGATCGAGCGCCTTAAGGAAGGCCTCGAGATCAGCCTCGTCTTCCGGCAGGAACAGCGCATCGGCCGGCCCGCCGACGCGGAACCAAGTGTAAGGCGCCAGCGGCGCGTTCGCGATAAGCTTGCCGCGTACGGGCGGAAGGGAAGGGAGCGTCATGGCTGCCAGCGGGTCGCCTGACGGAGCCCTTGTGTCAAGCTGGGGTTACCGGCTCTTGAGGCGCGAGCCGCCTTGTTGCGGCGGACCGCCCGGAAACCGGCGGTCGCCGCGATCGGCTTTCGGCTCAGGCGCTGAAAGCCTCGCAATCTCGATGATGCCGTCCCCGTCCTGATAGTTTCCGGCGAGCTGGTTGATGACAGCTGCGAACTCCTCGAACGTGACCACGCGGTCAAGATTCGGGTCAAACCGGACCGGGTTTGCCAACGTATCGTCGCGGGTTGGCAGGCTGTCGGCCCAATCGATCTGCTCCAGGGCCACCAGCTGACCATCGCCATTGGCATCTGCATTTTCGAATGCGGCGCGGATACCGTCTGACAGTTCCTGCGGCGAGATCCGGCCATCTTCGTTGTTGTCAAAGCTGGCAATCAGGCCGCCGCCGGGCACCAGACGGGCGTATTTCAGCTGCGGCGGCAGGCCGTCCGGTTTGACGAGGCCCTGACCGGGCAGGCGCACGAGATCGTCCCCATCGCCTTCCGCCTGGGCTGCCGCCGGAAGGGCGGCCAGGAGCAGGGCGGAAATGATGAGAGACGGGAAGGGGAAACGCATCAAGCGGGGACTCCACGGGCTTCTGAAGGGTTACCCTAGGCGGGTGTGGCGTTTTTGCAACAGGCGGACGCAGCCCGGAATGAGCTGCTGGAATGAGCCTCGCAGCCCGAGAATTAACCCTGCCTTAACGCTGTCGGCGCCATTCGTTAACCAGTATAAACTGACCCCGAGTCGCGGCCGGACTGGCTGCGCCATGCCCATTCGGAAAGGCGATCTCGGATGAACGCTGATCAAGTTCCCACCCTGATGGCCGTCGGCACGGCGATGCTGGCATTGGGCGCCCTGCTCTGGGCGCTGCGGGTTTCAGACGGGGCGAGGGGCGCGGCCAAGCGCTACCGCGACCTGGCTGGCGACCGGGAAACCGAAAACGCCGCGCTGAAATCTATTCTCGGTGCGCATCCGGGCGTGGTGCTGGTCTGGCAGGGCGAGGCGCTGGAAGTGGAAGGCGACGAGATCACCCCGCCGGAAGTGTTCGGCTCTTCCGTGGCGCTCGCGGGCCTCTTGAGCTTCACCGATGCCGCGATTTCCGAGAACCCGACTGTGCGAATCGTGGAAGGCATTGCCGACCTCGAAGCGCGCGATTCGACCGGGCAGGACACGACGCTGCGCATCCGCCTGCGCGAACTGCGTGACCAGGGCAATCCGTTTTCGCTGACCATCATCGGGCCATCGGGCCGTTTCCTTGAAGCAGACGGTCGCACGGCCGGCGCGCGCGCGGTGGTATGGGTGACGGACTCGACCATCAAAGGGCTTGAGGAAAGCTCCGCACGCGGAAAGTTCGAAGAGGCACGCCAGGTGATCGCGCGCGATCCGACCGCCTTCCTCGACATGCTGCGCAAGGCGCCGTTCCCGGCATGGCGCGTTTCAGGCATGGGCCGACTGCAATGGGCGAACCCTGCCTATCTCGCCGCAGTAGACGCCTCGAGCCTCGACCGGCTTCTGGAAGAGCAGACGATGCTTGACCAGGCAATTGCCGAACAGGCGCGCAAGACGATTTCCGATGGTCAGGAGCATGACGAGACACGCACCGTCTCGATCCGCAACGAGCGCCGGGCGATGCGTGTACTGACGTTCCCGCTGTCGGGCGGGGCGGGGGCGATGGCCTTTGACGTGACCGCGCAGGAGAACGCGCGCGAAGAGTTGAACCGTCACGTGCGCGCGCATGACGAGACGCTGAACCATGTGGCGGACGCCGTCGCGATCTTCTCGTCCGAGCGCCGCCTGACGTTCTACAACAAGGCTTTCCGCGACATGTGGGACCTTGAAGAGGCCTTCCTGCTGGACCGCCCGAACCATGGCCAGCTGCTCGACCGCCTGCGCGAGCGCCGCAAGCTGCCCGGCCGGCAGAACTATGCCGAATGGCGCGCCGAAGAGATTGCCTACTACATCGACCTTGACGGGGTGAAGGAAGACAAGTGGTCGCTGCCGGATGGACGCACGCTATCCGTGACGCGCCAGCGCCACCCGATGGGCGGCCTGCTGCTTCTGTTCAAGGACATCACCGATCACCTCGCTCTGCAGACGAAGTTCAACGCACTGATCAAGACGCAGCGCTCGACGCTCGACAATCTGCACGAGGCAGTTGCAGTGTTCGGCAGTGACGGTCGCCTGCGCCTGCACAACCGCGCATTCGAGCGCGTGTGGGAACTTCAGGCTGACCTCCTGAAAGACACGCCGGACTATGACAATGTGGTGGAGGCCTGCGTGCCGCTGTTCCACAAGCGCGAGGTGTGGGACGCGATTAAGGTGCACATCACCGATCCTTCCGCCGCTGCGCGTCAGGCGACGGCGGGCGAGATGTACCGATCCGATGGCACGCTGCTGACCTATCTCACCAACCCGCTGCCGGACGGCAATACACTGATCGCTTTCGCCGATGTGACGGCAACGCGCCGCGTGGAGTCTGCACTGCGCGACCGCGCGGAAGCGTTCGAGGCGGCAGACCGCCTGAAGACCGAATTCGTGCGCAATGTCAGCTACCAGCTGCGCTCGCCGCTGACGACGATCTTCGGCTATGCCGAGCTTCTGGAAACGCAGCGCAACGGCGCGCTGACAGAGCGCCAGACCGACCATGTGCGCGCCATCCTCTCGGCGTCTGACCATCTCAACAAGCTGATCGAGAATATTCTCGATCTCGCGCTGATCGAGGCGGGCCGTATGGATCTCGATCTCGACAATGTGATCCTCGACGACCTAATCGCCGAGGGCATCGAGATGGTGGTGTCGAAGGCGGAAGATACCGAAGTTTCGGTGCGCGCCGATATTTCCGGCAAGCTCGGCACGGTCCGCGCCGATGCCCGCCGCATCAAGCAGGTGCTGTTCAATCTCGTCTCGAACTCGCTGCGCTTTACCGAGCCTGGAGGGGAAGTCGTCGTCGCGGCGCAGCGCTCCGGCGATATGGTGATGCTCAGTGTACGGGATAACGGCGTGGGGCTCGAGGCCGACAAGCGCGCGGTCAGCTTCGACAGCTTCGTGTCAGGCGATCAGCGCGGCGCAGGCCTTGGTCTCGCGCTGGTGAAGCACTTCATCCACCTGCATGGCGGCACGGTCGGTATGAAACCGGTGGATGGCGGCGGCCTGGAGGTCACCTGCTGGCTGCCGGCGAAAGTGGCTGCATCACCAACGCCGCCTTCGGTGCACACTGGCGAAGCGCCGCAACTTCCGGCCTAAACCGGCCTAAATCGGATCGCGCGCGCGGAAGACTTCCTCGTCGAGTTCGCCTTCCCACTTTGCAACCGCCGTTGCGACGGCGAGGTCGCCGGTGACATTGGTCACCGTGCGCATCATGTCGAGGATCCTGTCGAACGGGAACAGGATGGCAATGATCAGAACGGTATTCTCCGGACTTACGCCAATCACGCTCAGCGTTGTCGCCGCAAGGAACAGGCTGACGGATGGAATACCTGCCGTACCGATGGAGACGAGGGCCGACATCAGGATGATGGTGAAATACATGTCCACCGTCATCTGGATGCCGAGCGCCTGGGCGGCGAAAAGTGCTATCAGGCCCTGATAGAGCGCGGTGCCGTCCATGTTGATGGTGGCGCCGAGAGGCAGCACGGACGAGGCGACGGGCTTGCGGATGCCGAGATTCTTCGTTGCCGCCGTGATCGTCACTGGCAGCGTGGCGTTGGAGGATGAGGTTGAGAATGCGACCGCTTGCGGGTCTGCCACGCCGCGAATGAAGGGCAGGAGCGGCAGGCGCAGGATGCCCTTTACGATCAAACCGTAAGTGATCAGCATGTGCAGCGTACAAGCCGCATAGTGCGCGAAGGTCATCTTGCCGAGCACTTCCAGTACGACGAGGCCGCGCGTGCCGAGCACCCAGGCCATCAGTGCCAGCACGCCGATCGGGGCGACCTCCATGATGATGATGGTCAGCTTCATCATCACTTCGGCGGCGCTGTTGAAAACCTTTGCCACCGGCTCGCCGGCGTCTTTGGCCATCAATGTGGCGACGCCGATCATAATGGCAAAGAAGATGATGGCGAGCACATCGCCCTTGGCCATCGCGTCGATCGGGTTCACCGGAATGATCGAGAGAAGCGTGCGGATGATCTGTTCCAGCACGCTGCCGGGAGCGGGGTTTGCAGCAAGGCGCTGGCGCGCTTCATCAAGATCTGTCGTGGAGACGCCTGTCAGGTCGAAGCCTGCGCCCGGCTGCACAATCGTGCCCATCAGCAGGCCGAAGCAGACAGCGATGACCGTCGTGCCCATGTACATGGCGAGCGCCCGCCCGCCGAGGCTGCCGAGACGTTTCGGATCGCCCATTGCCAGCACGCCGGAAACCAGCGTGGTGAAGATCAGCGGAACAACCAGCATGCGGATAAGGTTGATGAAGGCATCACCAACTGGCTTGAACCAGGTGGTGACCACATCGCTGGCGGCGTCCGCGCCGATCCCGTAGCGCAGGCCAAGGCCGATGGCGGAGCCGATGACAAGGCCCAGCAGCACCCGCTTCCAGAGATCGATTGCAAACCACGCTTTCATTTACTGCCTCCGCCAGGACCCGCACCAAGCGTAGGGGCCGGGGCAGAGGAAGGCAACCGCTGGGCTGCGCCGCTTGCCAGTGCGGGGGAGGGCGCCTTATTCCGGTGACATGCCTGCTGCGATGGATTCCCTGCCGATTGATGATGTACTGCCGGCGGTGCTGGCGGCGCTG
>DNFL01000259.1 GCA_003486945.1 Hyphomonas sp.
GATGATGATCGGGCCGGCGCCGATTACGAGGATGGAGGAGATATCAGTGCGCTTCGGCATGGGGGATCTCCTAAGTGTTGGGGCAAACGGCTGCCCGATAGCAGGGAGTCGGGCAGAGGAGCAAGGCGCCTCGGTGCGACAACTGCGGCTGGAACAGTCTGCCCGAATCCTGTTCCTGTGCCGATTGCGCCGAATCCGGCGTTGGGGAGACCATCATGAACCGTAAACTTGCCGCCGCGCTCGCCCTTCTGCCGGCCGCTTTCCTGCCCGCATGCGTCATCATCAGCGATGATACGCCCGCACCCGCCGCCGCGATGAAGGAGGTTCGCCAGATCGAGATCATCAAGGAAGTGAAGGCTGCCCCGGTGACCACGCTCTTCGTGATGTACACATTGAAGGAAGGCGTCACGCCCGAGCAATTCGAGCAGTGGGTCCGCGAGACTGACCAGCCCGCCATGCGCTCACTTGCCCGGGTACAGGATTTCCGCACTTACCGGGCCGAGCGCCTGCTGATGGGAGAAGGCGCCCCCGGCGTCGCCTATATTGAGGCTTTCGCCATTCCGGATCTCGACGGATTCATCGCCGAAGATCTTGGCAGCGAGACCGTGCAGCAGGTCACTGCCGGCTTCATGGGCCTTGCCGAAGCGCCGCAGTTCATCATCGTCTCGGAAGTGAACTGAGCGTCCCGCTGAAGTTGGGGATGGCCGGGAAGGGGAAATCCTGCAAACTTTCCTTCCGATACGGGAGGGACGTATGAACCTGCGACTGCGGATGGCGGCTCTGGGCCTGTTGCTGGGGGCCGTTGTCACGCCTGCTGCCTTGGCGGATGACTGCGATTCGAAGGTCATGCCCGCCGCGCTTGATGTCGTGCTGGCCCAGACGCAGACGGGTGAACAGTTCGCGCAGCGGCTGAGCCAGATGGAAGGCTTCGTCAGCGCTTGTCCGGATCACCCCTGGGTCAGTTTCATGGGCGCCGAACTCGACATGCGCGCCTATCGGGCGATTGTCGCGGGCAATGGCGGCGCGCCCAATCAAGAGGCTGTAGGCTATCTCGTCCGAGCCTTCCAGCGCAGCGGCGCCTACTATTCGGCGCCTGAGGAAGCGCGCAAGGAACGCTACCTTGTCCGCACCCCGTCGAACAATCAGGGCAATCTGACCTACAGCTCCGTTTCGGAAGTCAGGAAAAGCGCGCTCCATGGCCTGATGCAGATTGCCCGCATGGGAACGATGCATCCCTATCTTTCCGGCGCGAACGTCGGTGCCTGCACAGGCTGGCTGACGTCGGACGCACAGACAGTTGCCTACGCCATCGAGTCGAAGGCCGATCTCATTTTCCTGCCTTTCGTGGATGCAGCGGCCAAGGCTTGCTACAATCCGGACAGCACCGCGGATCGCCTGCCGATGGCCACGAGGGCCTATGCCTATCTCGGGCTCGTCAAGAAAGAGCTGGTCACTGAGCCGGAAGATATCCGTGCCAAGCTCCTGATCGCCAAAGAATCCGAACAGGCTTACCTCGGTGGGCGCAAGCACGACTTTTTCTTTTCAGAGTTCAACGGCCGCGATCTCAACAAGCTGATGCGCCAGCATGGTGTGAGCTATGGGGACCAGCCAAAGCTCGTACCGCGCGAGCTTTGGTTCACGCATGAATATATCAGCAGTCCCGAAACGATCTACACGATCGCGCTTTCCCTGTCGGACAAGTGGTCTCCGATGGCGGCTGGCACGACCAGCGATTCCGCGGAAGTTGTCAGCGCCATGCGTATTGCCTTCAACAGTGCCATTACGGCGTTGCGCGCCGAGGGTGATCAGGCGGGCCTGAAGCTGGAAACGCACAAGACCCTTCGCGCCGCGATCAATGCCTTCCAGTCCGGCGAAGTCCGCACGGAGGAAATGCAGGGCGTCCCCGGCATGCCGGACTGGCAGTACACCTTGCTGATGACGGTGCTGCCGGTTGAGGAATGATCCTTAGCGGATCAGCCGCGCCTCGCGCGCCGGCATGATCGTCATCGGCACTTCGGTACGGTTCGGGTCGAACTGAATCCGGAGGGCGCCTTTGTTGTTCAGATCGATTGTGTAGGCGACCAGTTGCAGCAGCGGTGATGCCTGGTCTGCCGCGCCCTTGCCTGTGACCGAGAATTGCTGACGGGGCAGATAAATCGTTCCAATCATCGACACCTTGCCCGAGCCGGTGAGACGCGAGCGTTCGGGGCGCACCTTGGTGAGTTTCGCCTTGCGGTTCTCGGCGATCGCGAAACCGGCAGATTCGCCGTATGTGGGTGCTGAGAGTGTCAGGCGCGCCTGATCCAGCACGGAAATGGTCGCGTCATCACCATGCAGAACAATCGTCACGCCTTCGCCTGTCAGCGTCGCCCGGCGGCGTACGGTCAAGGGAGCGCCTACGATGTGGTAAACACCCGGTTTGAGTTTCACATGGCCGGACATGATGTCGAGGCCCGGATAGGTGCCCGGCGAAAGCGTGATGTTGGGTGCGTTCAGATAGGAATCTGCAAAGAAAACAGTTTCCGGGAGATTGTCTACAAGGCCCAGAATCTGCGCGACTTCGAGAACGTGTAGTCCCTCAGCTGCGCCGCGATTGAAGACGCCGTTCTTGTTTATCAGCGAAACGGAATCATTGCCGCCAACCACAATGGCGGCTGTGTTGATCGCTATGAGCAATGTTTGCACCTGGGCGTCTGACAGCACATTGCCTGTGTCCATCGCGTCCAGCAGGGCCTTGGTCGTCGTCTTCAATCCCGACATGTTCAGGACGAGTGCCAGCTGAGATGCGAGCACAGAATCATCCCGGCTCTTGTTCTTGCTGGTGGAGGGGAAAGCGAATGCGTCCGGTGTTTCGGTAGCGGGCGCCACCCAACTGGCGAGAGGATCCGGGATCGGTTCGCATTTTTCATGCGGGCGCGGCGTTACGGTTGCAGAAGCAACATAGGCGTTGCCCGAAGCGCAAAAGTATTTTGTCGTCGCGCGTCCACCTTTGAACTCCATCGAACGCGACCCGGTGGAATTGGTCCAGACGATGCAGTTGTCGGCTGTGAGGTTGGCTTCACCAGAAGTGCTGAGCCCGGTTGAAGAGCCTTGCAGGCCCAGGATGCAGAGCGGAAACCCCCAAGTCGCAGAAGCTGCCGCATGGCGTTCAATCGCGATGTTGGCGTTGCGCCCGGCAAGTTGTGCCGCCGGGTTCGCGGGCGTGAACTTCAAGGCGACTTCTATTTCGGTTTTCTGGCCATAGGCATCTTCGGTCACGGCGCCGACGTCCAGCTTTGCGAGGCTGAAATTCGCGTTGGCCCGGGCAAGCGCCTCGGCAGATACCTGCGCTTCCTTCAGCCGGTCTTCAGCACGCGGCGAAGCAGCGTTCAGAAATGCCGTTGCGCCGGCAAGCGCGGATTCGTCGGCAGCGATCTGAAGATTGTTCGCGGCGCGGCTGTCAAAACTCAGCGCGATGGCAGCCCCGGCCAGCGAAATGATGGCCAGAATCGAGATCGCAAAGACCGGCATCACCGATCCCCGCGCGTCACTCAACATGGCCAGAACTCGTTTCATAAAGCCCACCGGCATCTGAATCTCGATCAGACGTGTACCCGAAATACTCTGAAGCCAGGTCAACTGCTCTTGGTGACTCGGCGAAGCTTGTGAAACCTCTTGTTTACGATCAGCCCAATCTGGCGTCGCAAAAGTGATGTCGGCGCCCGGACTTGGCGCATTGCCACCGCTCGACAAATTGAGCTTAGTTAATTCTGTAGGTTCTTTGTAGGTGCCGGATCAGGTCCAGCGTTTGGAAAGCCGCTGGCTGATTGTGTCGGCCTCGCGGGTCTCCGCGCCGCCATAACCGGTTACTTCATCGGCGACGAAGGGATTATCGATCCGCTCCTGTCCGAAAGTGGAGAGGGGCCCGTGGCCGGGCACAAATCGCATCTGGTCGCCCAGCGGCCAGAGTTTGCTGGTGATGGAATCGATCAGCTGCTGATGGTTGCCGCGCGGAAAGTCCGTGCGCCCGACTGATCCGCGGAACAGAACGTCGCCGACAAAAGCCATCGCGCCTTCCTTGCTGTAGATCACCACATGGCCAGGCGTATGGCCGGGGCAGTGGGCGACGCCGAACGTGTTGCCGGCAAGGTCCAGCACATCGCCGTCATGCAGGTAGCGGTCGGGCGTCACGTTCTTTCCGTCCGTGATGCCATAGCGCGCGCCGGTGGCTTCCACTTCGTCGAGCAGCCACTGATCGTCCTCGTGCGGCCCGATGATCGGGCAGCCGGTGCGCTCCTTGATGGCGGTGGCGGCGCCGACATGGTCGAGATGGCCGTGTGTCAGCCAGACGGCGACAATCTTCACGCCGAAATGCTCCGCTGCACCCAGCAGCTTGTCGACCTCTCCGCCCGGATCGACGAACACGCCTTCCTTCGTCTCAGTCGACCAGATCATCGACGTGTTCTGCTGCAGCGGCGTCACCGGAATGATCCGGATCTCGAGTTTCGGGGCAGGGGTCTGTTCGCTCATGCCCTTCACATAGCGTTGCAGGTCCGGAACGCAAACGGTGCAGACGCTTTCCCTCGGAGCACGGCTCGGCTAAAAATCGATCTGAAACCAGCCAACGGAGCGCGCTGCATGTCCGGTGAGAAGTCCCCCATCCGCGCCAATGGCCTTGGCGACCTCTTCCGCGGTCGGTTCGGGATCGTCATCGTCGCGCTGATCGGTATCTTCCTCTACTGGCAGATGAACCAGCAGGACGTGCCGTTTGCGCCTGGCAAGAAACAACTGAACACGATGTCGATCGAGCAGGAAATCCAGCTCGGCGAGCAATCCTATCTCCAGATCCTCCAGCAGGAACACGGGCAAGGCAACACGGTGCTATGCGCTGATGAGGCCAGCTGCACCGGCGCGGCGCGCGAGCTGACGCAGACCGTCCGCGAGATCGGCGCACGCCTCGAGAAGGCAGCGCTGGAACTGGAGAATGACTACCGCATCCAGGGCTACAGGATGCCGGGCGTCGTCGAGAAGTTTAACTGGACCTACTATGTTGTGCAGTCCGACACGCCCAACGCCTTCTGCCTGCCCGGCGGGTATGTCGCCGTCTATACCGGCATCCTCGACATTACAGGCAACTATGATGGCCGCGTCACGCTGGATGACG
>DNFL01000086.1:0-371 GCA_003486945.1 Hyphomonas sp.
TACACCGAGGCACAGCCGGCCGATGTCTTTCTCATCGCCGTGCCGACACCGATCACCGACGAGAAGACCGCGGACATGAGCATGGTGGAGTCTGCTCTCGCCTCGATCGCTCCGGTGCTGAAGAAGGGGGATCTCGTCGTCATCGAATCCACGTCACCGGTTGGCACCACGGAACGCGCGGCGGAACAGTTGCGGCGCCTGCGGCCCGACCTGACCTATCCCGACACCATGCCGGAAGTGTCGGACATCATGATGGCCTATTGTCCGGAGCGCATCCTTCCGGGCCAGACCCTGCGCGAATTGGTCGACAACGCCCGCATCGTCGGCGGCCTCGACCACCGCTCTGCCGTGCGGGCCCGCGATGTCTACCG
>DNFL01000086.1:769-3769 GCA_003486945.1 Hyphomonas sp.
GCCTTCGCCAACGAGCTCTCGCTGGTATGCGATCACTTGGGCGTCGATGTCTGGTCGGTGATCAAGATGGCGAACCTGCATCCGCGCGTGAACATCCTGTCGCCGGGGCCGGGCGTCGGCGGCCATTGCATTCCCGTCGATCCTTGGTTCATCCATGAGGCGCTGCCGGAGGCGACGCCGCTGATCCGCAACGCCCGCGAGGTCAACGACGCCAAGCCCAAGCGCGTCGCCGACCAGATCTCCCGCCTCGCCAACCGCTACCGCGAACCGGTCGTGGCGCTCCTCGGCCTGTCCTACAAGCCGAACGTAGACGACCTGCGCGAGAGCCCGGCGCTGGAAATCGCCGAGATTCTCAGCCAGCGCGGCATTGGCAGACTGCTGATCGTTGAGCCGAACATCGAAAAGCTGCCGAGGAGCCTCGCCAGTCGCCCTGGCGTAGAATTCATGGACCACCATGCGGCGATTGCTGCGGCCGATGTAGTGGCGATCCTGGTCGCGCATTCGAAGTTCCGCAATGCGGATCGGGCTGCGCTCGCGAGCAAAGTTGTGATCGACACCGTCGGCCTGCTCCAGCAGCAGGATGACGAGTGACCGGCTATGGCTTCACCGCGATCAGGCTTGGGCTGATCCGGCAAGCCTGAGCATCAGTTCCGGTCGGATTGTTTCGCGCCGCTCGCGGTGACGACGGCAAGGCTGCGAACCCCTTCAATAGGTTTTGAGGACCAGTGTCATGTGCGGATTTGCCGGACTCGTTCAGCGCACCCAGGATGAAACAGCTGCCGCGCGCTTCCGCGCATTGGCGCTCAAGTCCCTGGCCCGTCGCGGACCGGATGCGGCGGAGAGCGCAGTCATCGGACCGGTCGAAATGATCCACACTCGGCTTTCGATCATCGATGTCGAGGGCGGTCGCCAACCCATGGAGGACGAGGCCGGCGCCATCGCCTTCAACGGCGAAATCTACAACCACGCTGACCTGCGCCAGCCCAACACGCTCTACAGGACGCGTTCGGACACGGAGGTTCTGCTCAAGGGTTTGAACACCCAGGGCATGGACTTCCTCAACCGCGCCGACGGCATGTTCGCCTTCGCCTATTACAACAAGGCGCAGCGAAAGGTTTATCTCGCCCGCGATGCCTTCGGCATCAAGCCGGCCTATTTCGTGGCGAAGCGCGATGTCTTCGCCTTCTCCTCGACTATTCCGGCGCTGATGGCCTTTTCCGAGAAGCGCATCAATGCAGAAGGCTACCTTCAGTTCTACATGGCGCGCGCCGCGCGCGGGGCCAACACGCTGTTCGACGACGTGCATGAGGTGCCGCCGGGTCATGTCGCGGTCTACGACATTGATGCCAACACGCTGGAACTGACGCGCTGGTTGAAGCGCGAACCGGTTGCGGTTTCCCGCAAGAGCGAGGCCGAGCTGCTCGACGAGCTCGATCAACTGCTGCACTTTTCCGTGCGCCGGCATCTTGTTTCCGACGTTCCGGTCGCGAGCCTCCTGTCCGGCGGCATCGATTCTGGATTGCTGACGGCTATCGCCGCCCGGCATGTGCCGGATCTGGCCTGTTTTTCCATTGGTTTCAAAGATCAGCGCTTCGACGATAGCCCCTATTCACAGGCGATCGCGCGCAAGTACGGCCTGCGGCACTTCGTGAAGTTCGTCGATGGCGATGATCTCGTCGGCATGATGGAGGACTGGCCCTCCATCGCCGACGATGCCTCCGCCGAACCGGCTTCGGTGATGCGCTATCTCGTGGCGCAGTTTGCGCGGGAGTCAGGCTTCAAGGTCGTGCTGTCCGGCGAGGGCGCCGACGAGTTCTTCGGCGGCTATCACCAGTATTTTCGCTTCAAGCTGGCAAGGCAGTTGAACGCTTTCGGCCGCTTCGCGCCTTTCGTCGGCACTTTGGCGAAGGACCTGCTCTGGCCGAAGAGTCGCCTGGTACATCATCTGCTCCAGGTCACCGGCACGCCGGAATATCACGGCACGTCGATGATCTTCGAACCGCACATGCTGGGTGAGGTCTTCGCAGCCAAGAAAGTCGGCTATCCCGTCGCGCACGGCCTCAAGGACGCGCTGCGTCTGGACCAGCAGTTCCGCCTCGCAGACGACCTTCTGACCGTCACCGACCGTTCGACAATGCATGCCTCGATCGAGGCGCGCGTGCCCTTCATCACGCGCTATGTCGCTGACTTCGCCGCATCCCTGCCAGAGCACATGATCATCAAGGGGCGTCACAAGAAGTACCTCCTGCGCCAACTCGCGCTGAAGTATTTGCCGGCGGAGTGCGTTACGCGGCGAAAGGTGGGCTTCGACATGCCGCTCGGCCGCTGGCTGCGCAACGAGTTGCGCCCGCTGGTCGAGGAGACGCTGGCGACAAGCTGGCAACGTGACTTCCTCAGGAAGGGCGCGATGGAGAAGATCGTCGCCGCGCACATGTCCGGCAAGGCGGATTTCGCCGACAAGATCTGGGCCTTCATCACGCTTGAACGCAATGTCCGCGCGCTGCGCGCCATGGCCTGATCCTTGCTCGATGCCTGCAGAGAGCGGCGGCATCGAGCCGCCCGCACCAATTCGGAACGGAGGCAAGCAATGCGGGTTTTTCTGTTCGACACGCCAGTGGACATCCTGTCCCGGCAGGAGACAATCGATCGTGCCGTCGCAGCCATGCGCACGAAGGTGCCGTGCCAGCACGTGGCGCTGAATGTCGCGAAGCTGGTGAACGCGCGCACGGATGCCGAACTCCGGCAGGATGTCGCGACCGCCGATGTGGTTGGCATCGATGGCATGGGCATCGTCTATGCGTTGCGCCTGCTGGGGCACCGGGTGGACGAACGTGTCGCCGGCGTCGATCTGTTTGAGGACCTTATGGACCTCTGCGCCCGCGAAGGCTTCCGACCGTTTCTGTTGGGTGCGACGCAGGAGGTCCTTACCGCTACGCAGGCCGAGCTTCGCCGACGTCATCCCGATCTGCGGTTTGCCGGCTGTCATCATGGCTACTTCAA
>DNFL01000206.1:0-2429 GCA_003486945.1 Hyphomonas sp.
TGCTCTTCCGATCTATTGCCCGCGCTAACCGCGACGATCCAGACAATCCGCGCACGTTCATATTAGTCGAGAGTGACAGATCCTACCTGCTCTCGGATGCGGTATTTGCAATGGCGAAACGGGTAGGAGGGCCGGCTCGTTGGGTCCGTGTCCTCCGCTTTGTCCCTTTGCCAATACGGGATTGGATTTATGCACGGCTCGCAAACAATCGCTACAACCTGTTTGGCAAGCTGGATCAATGTTACCTGCTCTCGCCTGAGACCCGTCACCGCTTCATTCTGGAAGACGACCAGCCAGTAACTCCAGACAGCAAGTATTGACAAACTTTGCCATAGGTGCCACTTTCGAACGAAAGGAGCCCCGCCATGGCCACGATGAACATCTCCCTGCCAGACCAGATGAAAGCCTGGGTCGAAGCGCAATCCGCCGATGGCAAATACGCCAATTCCTCCGACCTGATCCGCGACCTCATCCGCCGCGAACAGATCAAGCAGGAGAAGATCGCGGCGCTGAACGAGAAAATCGAGGAAGCCTATGCCAGTGGTTTCATCGAAGTGGATGATATTCCCGCATTCTTCGAGAACATCCGCAAAAGTGCGCGCCCGTGAGCTTTCGCGTCTCGCGAGCTGCGGCGAGTGATCTGATCAGGATATTCGAACAGGGCATTCAGCGGTTTGGTGCGGCGCAGGCAACGCGATATCTGGATGGGCTCGAAGGCGCGTTCCTGCATCTGTCCGAATATCCACGATCCAGCCCGGAAAGGATGGACCTTTATCGGAAGCAGAGAATGTACCCTTACGGCGCGCATCTCATCTTCTACGATATCGAAGAGAATGGGAGTATTCTGATCACCCGCATCCGTCATAGGCACGAAGACTGGTCATCCGGCTACTGACTTTGTGGCGGTTACCCTACGCAGCCAGCTTCAGCCGAAGTGCCGCGCCGGCGGGGCCGCCGGTGCCGGGGATGCGGTGGGTGAGGCAGTGAACTAGGGCGCGGATATAGCGGGCGGCGATACGGCGCGCGTCCGGTGTCAGGGCGCCGTCGCAGGTGCGTAGGATGAGGCAGAGATCACTCGCCACCGCGCTGATCAGTGGGAAGCCAAAGAGCGTGCCCTGTCCCTGGCAATCATGGGCGGCGCGGTAGAGCGCGGAAAGCTCCGGAGACGGACCATCTGATAGGCCTTTGCCTAGAGCAGTAAACTGATCACGCGCAGCTGTGATCCATTCTTCGCGCAGGGCGGCGAGCGTATCATTCGCCAGTGTCGGCGCGGCTTCATTCGGCAAGCGCGCGAGGCAATCGTTCAGCGGATCGGCCTCTGGGGCAGGCGCGCCGTCTGTTTCATAGGCCTGCGGCTGAACGCGCGCGATGGCGCCAAGGAGCTCGCCCTGATCGACCGGCTTCGTCACATGTGCATTCGCGCCGAGCGCCAGGAAGCGAGCCCGGTCACCGGACATGGCATCGGCAGTCAGCGCGATCACCGGAATGTCCCTGTACGGTGTATCGCCCGCGCGCAGGATGCGCAGGGCTTCTTCACCGTCCATCACCGGCATGTGGATGTCGAGCAGCACGACATCGAAGGCTTGCTGCGCCAGAAGGTCCAGAACTTCGCGTCCATTCTCCGCTTCGGTGATGACCGTGCTGTGCGGGGCCAGAAAAAGTTTCACGACTTCGCGGTTCACGCGGTTGTCGTCTGCCAGCAGGATGCGCCGGCCGCCTATCGAGTGGCTTGGCATGGCTGCGCCTGCTTCGCGCTCGGGCAGGCGGCCGGATGCGGCGCCGGCGAGGAAGCTCAGGGTAAAGGCGGATCCCGTGCCGGGCGTGCTCTCGAGCGTGACATCCCCGCCCATCAACCGCGCGAGCTTGCGCGAGATGGCGAGGCCGAGGCCGGAGCCGCCGAAGCGGCGCGTGGTTGAAGCGTCGGCCTGCGAGAATTCCGAGAAGAGGCGCGCCTGCGCTTCCGGGCTGATGCCGATGCCAGTGTCGGAGACGCGCGCAGTTACACGGAATAGTCCGTCATAGGATATTGTCGAGAGTGTCACGCGCACTTCGCCTTGCGATGTGAACTTCACCGCGTTCGACACAAGGTTCGACAGGCATTGGCGTACGCGCACAGGGTCGAAACTGAGCGCGCTTGTCAACCCGTCTTCGATCTCCAGTACCAGCGCCACGCCTTTTTCCTTCGCGCGCGGTTCGAACAGACGGATGATACGGCGTGCTGTGTGGCGCAGGTCGCCGTCGACCGGGGAGATCTCGAGCTTGCCGGCTTCGATCTTTGACAGGTCGAGCACATCATCCACAAGTGCCAGCAATGTGCGCCCGGAATCGAGGACGGTATCGACCTTCTCTTTCTGCGACAGAGTCAGCGTTTTGTCCGAGGCGAGCGATTGGGCCATGCCGAGAATGCCGTTGAGCGGCGTGCGCAGCTC
>DNFL01000206.1:2657-2848 GCA_003486945.1 Hyphomonas sp.
CGGTGTACGGATTTCATGGCTCATCGCGGCGAGGAATTGTGATTTCGCGTGGCTCGCCGCTTCGGTCTCGCGGGCGCGCGCTTCGGTCCTCTTGTGGTCGGTGATGTCGAAACTGATGCCGGCTATTCCGGTTTCGCCGGAAGGAAGGCGAACGGGAATCTTCTTGGTGAGGGCGGTGACTTCCGGGCCGA
>DNFL01000268.1:0-4036 GCA_003486945.1 Hyphomonas sp.
CCGAAGAACATCATCTGGGCCGTGGCGCATGGACACGCCGCAGCGATTTCAATCGATAAGTTTCTGAACGGCGAAGATGTTGCCGAGCGCCCGGAGCCGGGCGTGACCGTAATCAGCCAGAAGATGGGCATTCACGAATGGTCGTATGACAATGACCCGGCGAATGATGCGCGCTACAAGGTGCCGCACCGCGACAAGGCGGTTTCGCTGAAAGATGTGAAGGCGGAGGTGGAACTCGGCTTCGACGAGCAGACGGCATTCCGCGAAGCGCAGCGATGTCTCAACTGCGATGTGCAGACGGTGTTCACGCCGAAAGTGTGCATAGAGTGTGATGCGTGCGTCGATATCTGTCCGACGGATTGTATTACCTTCACGGACAATGGCGAGGAATCCGACCTGCGCGCGCGCTTGAAGGCGCCGGCGGAGAACCTGACGCAGGACCTATATGTCGCCGATGGCCTGCCGACCGGGCGTGTTATGGTGAAGGACGAGGATGTCTGTCTGCACTGCGGCCTGTGTGCGGAGCGTTGCCCGACCGGCGCGTGGGATATGCAGAAGTATATTATCAACATCACGCAAGCAGGATCGGCATGCCGGACCAAGACCTGACTCAGCCGCAGCGCGTGCAGATCGCGGCAACAAACGATTTCGTGGTCAAGTTTGCGAACGTGAACGGCTCCGGATCGGCCAGCGCGAACGGATTGTTTGCGAAGGCGATTATCCGCATGGGCGTGCCTGTGGGGGCACGAAACATTTTCCCGTCGAATATCCAGGGACTGCCGACCTGGTATGAGGTGCGTGTGAACGGCGACGGGCATCTTGGCCGCCGCGGCGGAATTGATCTTGCGGTGGCGCTCAATCCACAGACATGGGATGACGACCTCGCCGAGATCGTGCCGGGCGGATATATCTTCTACGACTCGACCAAGCCGATGCCGCCTTCGAAGTTTCGCGATGATGTGACCATTCTTGGCGTGCCGCTGACCGAAATCTGCAACGCGGCCTACAAGATTCCGCGCGAACGCCAGTTGTTCAAAAACATCGCCTATGTCGGCGCGCTGTCCCACCTGATCGGGATTGATCCGGGAATTGTTGAAACTCTGCTGGCGGAGGAGTTCGCCTCGAAGGCCAAGCTGATTGATGCGAACGTGCGCGCGTTCCATCTCGGGCGCGACTGGGCGAAGGAGAATATCGATCCGATCGGATTGCAGCTGAAGCACGCCGACGGCGTTGGCAACCGGATCTTTGTAGATGGTAATCGGGCGGCAGCGTTGGGCGCGGTGTATGGCGGGGCGACTGTGTGCGCCTGGTATCCGATCACACCGTCGACCTCCGTCGCCGAAGCGTTCATGGAGTATTGCGAGGAGTTTCGTACGGATACGGACGGCTCGAAACGCTACGCCATCATTCAGGCGGAAGACGAGATTGCCTCCATCGGCATCGTCGTTGGCGCAGCTTGGAATGGGGCGCGGGCGTTTACCTGTACGTCCGGGCCCGGAATATCCCTGATGAACGAGTTCATCGGGCTTTCGTATTATGCCGAGATTCCGGCAGTGATCTTTGATGTGCAGCGCGGTGGGCCGTCGACCGGCATGCCGACACGCACGCAGCAGGCGGACCTGTTGATTGCGGCCTATGCATCGCATGGCGATACCAAGCATGTGATGCTGATCCCCGGCGATCCGGGAGAATGCTTCACGATGAGCGCGCTCGCGTTTGATCTTGCCGACCGCCTGCAGACGACCGTGTTCGTGATGTTGGACCTCGATATCGGCATGCAGGACTGGCTGGTGGAGCCGTTTGTCTGGGACGATGCGCGAAAGCTGGACCGGGGCAAGGTGATGACAGCGGAAGACCTCGACGCCGGGATACCGTTTGGCCGGTACCGGGATGTTGATGGCGACGGCATCGGGTTTCGCACCTATCCGGGGACGCATCCGTCCAAAGGCGCTTATTTCACGCGCGGTTCGTCGCACAATGCGATGGCGGCCTATAGCGAAAAGGGCGCAGACTATTCCGAGGGGATGCAACGCCTGCTGAAGAAGTTTGCAACCGCGGCTGAACTCGTGCCGCCGCCGATCGCACGGAAAGCGCGCGAGGCGACGCGGACGGGGGTTCTGTATTTCGGATCAACGGCGGCGGCAATGCATGAGGCGCTTGAGACACTGGAGCGGCGCGGACGGCATATCGATGCGATGCGCATACGCGCCTTCCCCTTTCCGCAGGAAATTCTCGATTTCATCGACGCGCATGACGAAGTCTTTGTGGTTGAACAGAACCGGGATGCGCAGATGCGCAGCTTGCTGATGATCGAAGGAAATGTGGATGCCTCGCGCCTGCAATCGATCCTCCACTATGAAGGAACGCCGCTGACGGCCCGCTTCCTGATCAAGGAGTTCAGCGAAAAAATGGCGAAAACCGCGCCGGCGATGGGGAAAATCTGATGACGTACATTGTCAAACCAAAACTGCATCATCCGAGCCTGCCCTCCAATGCGATCGGGCTGACCCGGCGCGACTATGAGGGGCGCATTTCCACGCTCTGCGCAGGATGCGGGCATGACTCCATCAGCGCGGCCATTGTGACTGCGTGTTTCGAGCTGGACCTGCAACCACACCGACTGGCGAAACTTTCCGGCATCGGGTGCTCGTCCAAGACGCCGGATTATTTCCTTGGCCAGAGCCACGGCTTTAACTCCGTGCACGGACGGATGCCATCCGTGCTGACGGGCGCGAACCTAGCCAATCGCGACCTGATATTCCTCGGCGTTTCCGGGGATGGCGACACGGCCTCGATCGGCATCAGCCAATTCGTTCACTCTGTGCGGCGCGGCGTGAACATGTGCTATATTGTTGAAAACAATGGCGTTTATGGCCTGACCAAGGGCCAGTTTTCGGCGACCTCCGACAAGGGATCAAAATCCAAACGCGGCGCTGAAAACATGGAGTCCGGGATTGATCTCGTATCGCTGGCGCTGCAGCTTGGCGCGACCTATGTTGGCCGCAGTTTTTCGGGCGACAAGGACCAGCTTGTTCCGTTGATCAAGGGCGCGCTGACGCATGGCGGCGCGGCGGTTCTAGATGTGATCAGCCCCTGCGTTGCGTTCAACAACCATGCGGGCTCGACCAAGAGTTTCGATTATGTGCGCGAACACAACGAGGCGGTGAACCGGCTCGATGTGATCCTCGGCCGCGCGCTGATCAAGGCAGACTACGCTCCCGGAGAAGTGCGCGAGGTCACCCAGCATGACGGATCAGTGCTGCGCCTGAAGAAGATTGCCGAGGATTATGTCGCCACGGACCGCAACGCTGCGGCGGCCTATATCCAGGAGCACAAGGCGATGGGCCAGATTGTGACCGGACTGCTCTATATTGATCCGCATGCGACTGACCTGCATGATCGGATCGGCACAACACGGACGCCTCTCAATGCTCTTGGCACGGAAGAACTGACGCCAGGCGCAGCGGCGCTTGCGAAGATCAATGCCGGGCTGAAATAAGCGAAACTGAGCTTAAGCAATCATCGCTGCACCTTTGGCGGCGATCATGATGGTGGGCGTGTTGGTGTTGCCGGACGTGATGAGGGGCATGACCGACGCGTCAATGATGCGCAGGGCACCGATGCCGCGCACCTGAAGGGTCTCGTTCGTAACCGCCATTGGATCCCTTGCGGGACCCATTTTTGCGGTGCCGACGGGATGGAAGATGGTGGTGCCGATATCGCCGGCGAGGTCTGACACGGCGCAGTCTTTAGAGGCTTCGCCGGGCACGCGTTCGCGGGGATGAAAGCGGGCGAGCGCGGGCTGCTGCATCAGTCGGCGAGTGACACGGATGGCGTCGCCGGCGACGCGCCGGTCTTCCTCCGTAGCCAGATAATTCGGATTGATTTCAGGCGGCGCTTCCGGGTCGGCGGAGGTGATGCGGACGCTGCCGCGCGAGGTAGGACGCAGGTTGCAGGCCGCGACGGTGATCGCCGGGAAGCGGTGGAGCGGCTCGCCGAATCTGTCGAGCGAGAGGGGCTGGACGTGGAACTGGAT
>DNFL01000268.1:4434-7174 GCA_003486945.1 Hyphomonas sp.
GTGAAGATGCCGAGCTGGGAGGGGGCCATGGTGAGCGGTCCGCGCCGGCGCAGCGCATAGTCGAGCCCCATCTTCATTTTTCCGTATACGGAGTAATAGGTCTGGTTCAGCGTCTCGGTGCCGGAGACCTGATAGATGGCGCGCTGTTGCAGATGGTCCTGCAGGTTGGCGCCGATGCCGGGAATGTCGAGGATGGGGGTGACGCCCGCGGCGGCAAGCACGGGCTCGGGGCCGAGACCGGAGCGCTGGAGGATTTGCGGGCTGCCGATGGCGCCGGCGCAGAGGATGATTTCGGCATTGGCCTTGACTGTGAAGCGCTGGCCGTTCTGGCGGAAGACGAGGCCGGTGGCCAGGCGGCCTTCGAGCGTCAGCGTTTCGACGAGCGCGCCCGTCTCTGTACGGAGGTTCGGGCGGCGGCGGGCCGGCCCGAGGAAACCGCGCGCGGCAGACCAGCGGCGACCTGCCTTCTGGTTCACATGGAAATAGCCGGACCCTTCATTGTTTCCGGTGTTGAAATCGGCCGTTTTCGGTACGCCCATTTCTTGGGCGGCGTTACGGACGGCATCTAGGATTTCCCAACGGACGCGGGGCGGCTCAACACGCCATTCACCGCCTGATCCATGTACGTTGCTTTCACCGAGGAAGTGGTCTTCGATGCCGCGGAATACGGGTAGAACATCACGCCAGCCCCAGCCCGGCAGGCCGAGATCGCGCCAGGCGTCATAGTCTTCCGCCTGCCCGCGCATGGTAATCATGGCGTTGATGGCGGAGGAGCCGCCGAGCACCTTGCCGCGCGGATAAGCGAGCGCGCGGCCGTGGAGGCCGGGCTGCGGCGTTGTCTGGAACATCCAGTCGGCGCGGGGATTGCCAATGGCGAAGAGATAGCCAACGGGGATGTGATACCAGATCCAGTTGTCCCGGCCGCCGGCTTCGAGGAGGAGGACGCGCCTGCCCGGGTTTGCGGACAGGCGATTGGCGACGACGCAGCCGGCTGATCCGGCGCCAACTATGATATAGTCATAGTCGCCCGGAAAAGGCTGCGCGGCGAGGCCTGTCACCCAGGCTGGACTTCAGTGAAGCGGCCGCCTTCCTTCGCGAGACGCTTCAGAGATGCGGATGGGGCGAAACGCGGATCCTCCGCCCCCAGACGTTCCATGGTGGCGAGAACGGCTTCAGCGCCGACCATGTCGCCATAGAGCATGGGGCCGCCCTTGTCGGCGGGCCAGCCATATCCGTTCAGCCAGACGATATCGATATCGGAGGCGCGCTGGGCCATTTTCTCCTCGAGGATTTTCAGGCCTTCATTGATCATAGGGTGAATGCAGGCGGCGATGATATCGTCTGCGCCGGGCGCGGAGCCGGCGGCGACGCCGGTGATTTCGGCGATGATTTTCGCAGTGACGGGCGACGGGATGGGGCGGCGGTTTTCGTCATAGTCATAATAGCCGGCGCCGGTTTTCTGGCCGCGGCGATCGAGTTCGCAGAGGGCGTCGCGGATCGGGTTGGCGGTCTTTGCGCCTTTCTTCCAGCCGATATCGAGGCCGGCGAGATCGGACATCTGGTAAGGCCCCATGCGGAAGCCGAACGTGTTCAGAGCAGCGTCCACGTCCCAAGGCATGGCGCCTTGCGAGACGAGTTTCTGGGCCTGCGCCTGGCGGGCGAACAAGATGCGGTTGCCGACGAAGCCGGGGCAGACGCCGACGAGGACGGCGATCTTGTTGATGGTGCGGGCAAGGTCCATCGAGGTGGCGATGACGTCATCCGCCGTATGATCGGCGCGGACGATTTCGAGGAGCTTCATCACGTTTGCGGGCGAGAAGAAGTGGAGCCCGATGACATCCTGCGGGCGTTTGGTGGCGCTGGCAATCTCGTCGATATTGAGGGCGGAGGTGTTGGTGGCGAGAATGGCGCCGGGCTTTGCGATGCGGTCGAGGTCAGCGAAGATACGCTTCTTGAGATCCATGTCCTCGAACACGGCTTCGATGATCAGGTCGCAATCGGCGAAGGCTTCCATCTGCAAGGTGCCGGTGAGGCGGGCCATGCGCTCGGCGACTTCTTCTTGCGGGAAACGGCCATTGTCGGCGCTGCGCTGGTAGTTGGTGCGCACGACGCCGAGGCCGCGGTCGAGGGCTTCCTGTTTCTGTTCCAGGATAACGACGGGGATGCCGACACTGGCAAAGTTCATGGAGATGCCGCCGCCCATCGTACCGGCGCCGATGACACCAACCTTGAGGATGGGGCGGCGGGGCGTGCCTGCGGGCACGTCCGGCACGGTCCAGGCATCGCGGCCCGCCTTGGCGATGTAGTCTGAAATCTCTCCGGGCGTCATCGAAAGGGCGGGCATCGTAGGTTCCTCCGGGTGATTGGCGCCCTGATTGAGGGCAGTTATTCTGGAATGGCACTCGTACTTTATGCCCCAGCTGTTGCGATCCGTCTTCAGGCGGCGAAGGAATTTGTCGTCCTGCGCAATGACGAATTACCTACCGAATTCCGCTGTAACGGCACATTTTAGTCCCTCATCTTGCAATACGCAGCGATGCACGCCCGGTCGGAGATTGGGGGTTGAACGGGAGGGAGAATAAGTTCAACCTTAATGCGAATCCGCCCTTTGCACGCGGAGCACAGTTGCTTAGTATGGCCGACATGCGAAAAGACCTCGATCACCTTCCTCAGGCCAAGCAGCGCGAACTCCAGCGTGCGGTCGACATCCTGTTTACCGAGTTCGAGGATGCGATGAAGT
>DNFL01000298.1 GCA_003486945.1 Hyphomonas sp.
GGAGCCAGGCGTGCATGCCGGGCTGTTCGATCTCTGCATGGCGAGCGCGGCGCTGTGGCCGAACTTTGCGGCGGAGCTTGCGAAGCGGGCCGGGCGCGAGGTGGGGTTTGATGCGGCGCCCTCGCTGGCGGCAGCGCTGGACGGAGGGCAGGTGGCGCGGCTGTCGGGGATTGCGGAAACGCTGGCGGCGCGCGGTGTGGCGCATGAGGTGCTGAGCGCAGAGGCGCTGCGGACGCGCGAACCGGCGCTGAGCGAAGCGGTGCTGGGCGGGATGGAACTGCCGACGGATTTCCGCGTGCACAACCGGCTGGTGGTGGAGGCGCTGCTGGCGGTGCTGCGGGCTTCGAAGAAGGTGAAGTTTGTGGCCGGGGCGGCGCCGCTGAAGTCCGTAGGCGGACGGGTTCAGCTGGACGGGCACGGCGCCATCATCGCGGCAGCGGGGTGGGAGACGGCAGTTATCAAGGTGGAAGAGCGCGGGGAGCGCTACAGCCTCGTGAACTGGGATACGGCGCTGGATGATGTCGACTGCCATGGCGGGCAAATGCTGGCGGTGGAGGCGGGGCCGGGCGCGCCAGCGCGGGTGGTGCGTGCGGGGCATGTATATCTGGTACCGCGCGGCGGGCAGGTGGTGATCGGCGCGACGGTGGAGCCGGGACGGGTGATCGATGCGGCCGAACCGGAGGCGATTGCGGCGCTGCAGGCAGAGGCGGCGCTTCTCTGCCCGGGGCTGGCGGCGGCGGCTGTGGCAGAGCATTGGGCGGGGGTGCGACCGGGCACGCCGGACCATGCGCCGTTCCTGGGTGAGACAGTGACGCCGGGCCTGTTCGTGGCGGCGGGGCATTATCGCAACGGCATCCTGCTGGCGCCTTTGACGGCGCAGATCCTGGCAGATGCGGTGACGGGCGCGGCGCCGGACGCGCTGGCGGCGGCGTTCACGACGCGGCGGGACTACACGGGTCCCGGCGTGAGGCTGGACGCGCCGATAGCTCAGCCCTAAGTGTCGCCCGCAAAGGGAGACTAGAAGATGCACACGATCCGCCCGATGACCGAGGATCAGCAGGCGATCCGCGATGCGGTTGCCAGGACGCTGGAGCCGTTCGACGACGCCTATTGGGCGAAGACCGACGAGACGGGCGATTGGCCGGAAGAGTTCTGCGCCGCGATGGCGAAGGGCGGCTGGATGGGCATTGCCTTCCCGGAAGAATATGGCGGCGCAGGTCTCGGCCTGACCGAAGCGGCGATCATGATGCAGACGGTGACGCGCACGGGCGCGGGCTTTTCCGGCGCCTCCGCGATCCACCTCAACATCTTCGGGCCGAAGCCACTGGAGAAGTTCGGCAATCCAGAACTGAAGCGCGAGAATCTGCCGAAGATCATCTCCGGCGAGGAGAAGATGTGCTTCGCCGTGACGGAGCCGAACTCGGGCCTCGATACGTCGAGCCTCGAGACGAAAGCGGAGCGGACGAACAATGGCTATGTCATCAATGGCCGGAAGATCTGGACGACAGGCGCTCAGCGTGCGGACAAGATCCTGATCATCGCGCGCACGACGCCGAAGGACCAATGCTCGAAACCGCACCTCGGATTGTCGCTGTTCTATACCGATCTCAACCGCAACAAGATCGAGGCGAAACCGATCCCGAAGATGGGCCGCAAGGCGGTGGAGTGCAACGCGCTGTTCATCGACGGACTGGAAGTGCCGAAGGAGCATCTGATCGGTGAGGAAGGCGCGGGTTTCAAATACCTGCTGCAGGGGCTGAACCCGGAGCGTGTGCTGTTTGCGGCGGAGAGTGTGGGCCTCGGCTTTGCGGCGCTGGAGCGAGCGGCGCGGTATGCCAACGAGCGCGTCGTGTTCGGCCGGCCGATTGGTCAGAACCAGGGCATCCAGCATCCGCTGGCAAAGGCCTGGGCAGAGCTGTCAGCGGCAGAGCTGCTCGCCTACAAGGCGGCGGCGCTTTACGATGCAGGCGAGGAGTGCGGCGCGGAAGCGAACGCCGCGAAATATCTCGGCACGGAAGCCGGCTTCTCGGCCTGCGAGACGGCGGTGCTGACGCATGGCGGCATGGGCTATGCGCGCGAGTATCATGTCGAGCGCATGATGCGCGAGGCGATGCTGGCGCGGATTGCGCCGGTGAGCCGCGAGATGATCCTGAACTTCATTGCCGAGCGCGTGCTGGGGCTGCCGAAGAGTTATTGAGGCCCTCACCGCTTCGCGAAAAACCGGGCGACGCCGATGGCGCCGGCGAGGATGGAGCCGATGCCGCCGAGGAGCACGAACAGGGGGTTGGCCTGGTCGGCGAAGGCGATGGCGCGGTTGAGGCCGGAGACCTTGACCGTCACCGTGTCGCGATAGGTACGCAGCGGCGTGACCGCATCGGAATCGATGGCGAAGATTTCGAAGGTGAGGTCATGGTCGCCGGCGGTGAGCGCGGTGACGGACCAGCGCCAGGTATTCTCCGTGAGCGGAGAAAGTGTCTGGATCGGCGGTGAGGTCTGCTCGATGGCGAAGCTGGCGCCGGAGAGGCGCACTTCCACGCGGTCTGACACTTTCGCTTCACCTTCAGACACGATGCCGCGACCGGGCAGGGCGTCGGCGGCGGTTGTGTCGCCGGTGGCGTCGATGGCGAAGGTGACGTTGAAGGGACGCTTGTATTCCGCCGAGGCCGGCGTCTCGTGAGCAACGGGCACGGTCTGCAGCTTTTGCTCAAAGGAGGGTTTCGGCGCGGGCGGCATGGCGGCGGAAGAGGCGACTGGGTCTTCAACGGCGCCTTCCAGAGGCGCGCTGCGCATCATCTGCACCGGGCCTTCTTCCATCTGCGTCTGGAACATGAAACCGATTTCGTCGTCGGAGAGCGCGGGCTCGCCCGCTTCGGCGGTTTCCGGCGGGGCGTTCGTGACAGCTTCAGGCGCCGGGTTGGAGGCGGATTCTTCGGGCGGGCTGGCGGTGTCCGCAGAGGCGATCTCGAAACCGATGTCTTCTTCCGGAGCGGAAGCGGCAGCGACCGTTTCCTCCGAGGCCGTTGCGGCGGACGGAGCGTTCAGCGCGGCGGGGTCTGAGTCGTAATTCTCGAGCAGGGCGGCGCCTCCGAAACCGGCGGCCAGCAAGCCGGCGATCACGAGCAGGACGGACAGGATGCGCATCATGGCTTCGGTCTCCCCATTTCCGGGTCAGTCTACAGAGGTTCAGACGGCAGGACTACTGCCCCCGGCTCGCCTCGTAGAACGCAATTGCGGCAGCATTGGACACGTTGAGGCTTTCCATCGCAGAGGCAATCGGGATGCGAGCAAGTTCGGCGCAGGACTTTGCAACGCCGGGGCGCAGGCCCGGGCCTTCGGCGCCGAGGACGATGGCGAGCTTCGCTGCGCCTTTCACGGCAAGGTCGAGCGGGCGGGTGCTTTCGCCGGCGAGGCCGACGGTATGGAAGCCTGCTTCACCGAGCTGTTCGAGAGCACGGGAGATGTTGACCGTGCGCACTTCGGTGACGGTTTCGATGGCGCCCGCTGCGCTCTTGGCGACCACGCCGGTGATCGGCGGGGCGTTGCGGCTTTGCAGGACGATGCCGGTGAAGCCGAAGGCGGCGGCGGAGCGGAAGATGGCGCCGAGATTGTGGGGGTCGGACACCTGGTCCAGCACGGCGATGCGGGTCGCTCCCTCGGCTATCAGATCTTCGAGGGCGGCGGGCTCCAGCGGGTCTGCCTTGACGGCGATGCCCTGATGGACGGCGCCGGGCGGCAGGCGCTGGTCGAGTTCCTTGCCGGTGACGACCTGCGGCTGGATCTGCGTGCGGGGCAGGCGTTGGGCGGCGTTTTCGGTGACCAGCAGCTGATGGAACTGCCGGTCCGGGTTGGCGAGGGCGGCCATCACGGCATGCGTGCCCCACAGCCAGACGGGGCCACCTTCGGTTTCCCGCTCCGGGCGGTGGAAAACGGGCTGCTCCGGACGGCCGGGGCCGCCTGCCGGGGGTCTGCGGCCGGGCCGCTTTGGATGGTTGCGCGCCATGAGGTTCATCCTTATAAGGCCGCTTCCGGCGTGGATCGGGGCTGTCTGACAGCCCTATGAAACGACGGCGCGGCGGCGTCAAACGGCGTTGACGCGGGGCCGTGGAGGGATTGGAGAGTGGTTAAATCCACCAGACTGTAAATCTGGCCGCCTAGCGTACGCTGGTTCGAATCCAGCTCCCTCCACCACCCCGCTTCACCCACAGGCGCGGCAGCAGCCCTGACGGGCGGGTATAGCATAATGGTAATGCACTAGCCTTCCAAGCTATGTATGTCGGTTCGATTCCGTCTACCCGCTCCAGTCTCCAAATCTCCGAGCCGTCAGCAATCTATCAGCGGGATGGGCGTAACGCGCTCCCGAAACGAGAGGGTTGAGATCATGCCGGCCGGCGAAGCGCACGCAACACGCAAACTGAAAGTCTGGGACCTGCCGACGCGGATGTTCCACTGGTCCTTGCTGGCGCTGATCCTGGTAAGCTGGTTCTCTGGCGGCGAAGATGAAAGCGCCGGAATCCACCGGTTGAGCGGCATGCTTCTCTGCGGGCTGATTGTCTTTCGTACGGTCTGGGGCTTTGCAGGAGGTGAGCATTCTAGATTTGCCGCCTTTTTTCCAAACCCGGCCCGTATCATTAGTCACTTGAGGAAGGTGGCGACCGGCACGCCGGAGCGCCATCTGGGGCACAATCCTGTCGGCGGTGTGGCGGTGTTTCTCCTGCTGGGGGCGGTGTCAGTCTGTATCTTCACCGGCCTGATGAGCTCAGGCGAAGGCCTGACAGGGCCGCTTGCAGGATACGCACCGTTCGAGATGTCAAACGTGCATGAGTTGGCCTTCCGGGCGCTGCAAGCGCTGGTCGTGCTGCATCTGATCGGTGTGGCATTGGAAAGTTGGCTGGCGAAGGATGGGCTCGTGCCGGCGATGATTACGGGGCGGAAGATTCGCGGCGCGGGCGAGCCTGGCGAGCATGCGCGGCTGGGGTCCGTTGCCGGGCTGGTACTTGCGGTGGCGCTAGGTGCCGGAGCGACAGTGTTCCTGCTGAGTTTGCCTGAACCTTCAAGGAACTGGGCCGACGAGGGCGCCTGTGAATGGCGCGGCGAAAAGCTGCGCTGCGATGACTGAGTGACAGAAATAGCGGGGTGCAGCCTGCGGTTTTGCTCAAGAGTCGTGTAAATCTCCCGAACGCTTAATCTGGTTGCGCCCGCGCCCGGTTCCGGCTTGTTTGTTACAGGCTGATAACAATTCCAGGGAACCGGATGCTCGCGCCTATCCTAGAAAGCTCTGCGTTCCAGATCGGCTTCGTGCTGTTGCTGGTCGTGATCGTGTTTTTCGGCTTCGTGCGCGAGAAGCTGCCGGCGGATATCGTGGCGCTGCTGGCAATGGGCGCGCTGATGCTGACCGGGATTCTTTCGGTCAATGACACGCTTTCGGTATTCTCCAATTCCGCGCCGATAACCGTGGCGGCGATGTTCGTGCTGTCGGCAGCGCTGGAGCGCACCGGGGTGATCGATTGGGTGGGGCGCAAGGTGGCGTCACTTGCGGAGCACGGGTCGCCGACACTGGCGGTGATCGCGCTGATGTTTGGTGTCGTGCTGCTGTCGGCCTTCATCAACAATACGCCGGTCGTGATCATTCTGATTCCGGTGACGATCCGGCTGGCGCAGGCGATCAAGGTGGCGCCGTCGAAACTGCTGATGCCGCTGTCCTTTGCCGCGATCTTCGGCGGCACGACGACGCTGATCGGGACTTCCACGAATATCCTCGTGGACGGTGTCGCCCAGCGTCAGGGCATGCCGGCGTTCGGAATGTTCGAGATTACGCTGGCAGGGCTGATGTTTGCGGGCGTGGGTATCCTGTACACGGCGATTCTCGGACCCTTCCTGCTGCCGAAGCGCGAGTCGCTTTCGACACTCCTGCCGGACCAGAAGGAGCGGCGGTTCACGGCGCAGATCCTGATCCCGCTCGACTCCGCGCTGATCGGCAAGAAGATCGGCGAAACGGGCTTCTCGGTGGAGAAGGGCTTTACCGTCATCGACGTGTTCCGCGAGGGATTGTCGCTGCGTGCAAATCTCAAGGAGATCGTGCTGCAGGCGGGTGACCGGATGGTGCTGCGTTCCCCGGTGTCGGAAATGCTGACGCTGAAGGAAGCGGGCAACGTTGCGCTCGGCGCGCAGGCGAATGCGCCGGCATCGTTCGAGCCGGTGCAGACTTCCGAGACAGTGATCATGGAAGGCGTGATCGGGCCGCAGTCGCGCCTGATCGGCCGGCGCCTGGCAGGTATCGGCCTTGCGCGGTTGTATGGCGTCTACGTTCTGGCCATTCACCGGCGCGGCGAGAACATGGCCCGCCAGATTGACGAGTTGCGTTTTGAAGTCGGCGACACGGTACTGATCGAAGGCCCGCCGGCCGGGATGCGCCAGATGTTCGAAGACGGCGTTCTCAACAACCTTACCGAAAGCACCGAGCGGGCCATCCGGCGCGACAAGGCGCCGATTGCCGTAGGTGCTGTGCTGCTGGTGATGGGGCTCGCGGCGATCGAGCTGATGCCGATTGCGGGCCTCGCGCTGATTGCGGCGACGGCGGTGGTGGCGTTCGGCTGCCTCGACCACCAGGAGGCCTACCAGTCGATCCAGTGGGACATCCTGATGCTGATCTTCGGCATGCTGGCTCTCGGTATCGGACTGGAGAAGACAGGCGCGGCGGCGCTGATCGTGAGTTTCCTTGCAACCTTCGCGGAGGGAATGGGGCCGCTGTTCCTGCTGATCATCGTCTACGCGTTCACGTCGATCGTAACCGAGATCATGAGCAATAATGCGGCGGCGATCCTGATCACGCCGCTGGCCATCGGCCTTGCGCAGCAGATCGGCATCGACCCGCGCCCGTTCATCGTGGCGGTGATGTTTGCCGCCAGCGCGAGCTTTGCGACGCCGATTGGCTATCAGACAAACACGCTGGTTTACCGGGCTGGCGGCTACAAGTTCATGGACTTTGTGAAGTTCGGCTCGCCGCTGAACTGGATTTTCATCGCTGTTGCGGCCTTCGTGATTCCGATCTTCTGGCCGCTGGTTCCTGTTGCATCTTGAGGCCTTTGCCGGTTTTTCAGGCAGCCTGCCGGGGGATTGCCGCCGGATCAGGCAGCACAACTTGCAGGCAGCCCATCACGCGAACCCCGTTGAGCGCCGGTGAATCCCGCGTAATGTCAGGTACATGGGAGAAACACCGGCGTTTTTTAACGAGATGGATGGGGGCGGCGACAAGCCGCGCGCGCCTTATTCCAAGTATGGCGACTGGTTTGCAGCCGAGCCGCCCGAACGGCTGCGCCGCAAGGCGCGCGAGGCGGAGACCTTTTTCCGGCGCACCGGCATCACCTTCAACGTCTATGGCGCGGCGGATGCGGATGAGCGGCTGATCCCGTTCGACATCGTGCCGCGCATCATCTCGGCGCGCGAGTGGACGAAGCTGACGCGGGGCATCGAGCAGCGGGTGCGGGCGATCAACGCCTTCCTGCATGATATCTACCACCGCCAGGAAATCCTGCGGGCGGGGCGCATCCCGGTCGAGCTGATCGAGAACAATGACGCCTTCCTGCCGAAGATGATCGGCGTCGCGCCGCCCGGCGGGATCTATACGCATATCATCGGTGTCGATCTGGTGCGCACCAGCGAGAACGAGTTCTTCGTGCTGGAGGACAATGCGCGCACGCCGTCCGGTGTCTCCTACATGCTGGAGAACCGGGAGACGATGCTGCAGATGTTCCCGGAACTGTTCACGAAAATACGTGTGCGGCCGGTGAGCGATTACCCGAAGATGCTGCGCCGGTCGTTGTCGGCCTGTGCGCCGAATGTCAGCAAGGGCAGGCCGGTGGTGGCCGTGCTGACGCCGGGCATCCACAACTCGGCCTATTACGAGCACGCCTTCCTCGCCGACCAGATGGGCGCCGAACTGGTGGAGGGTCATGACTTGCGCGTGGTAGATGGCCGTATCGCGATGCGCACGACGCTCGGCTATACGCCGATTGATGTGCTCTACCGCCGCGTCGATGACGACTATCTCGATCCGCTGAATTTCCGCCCCGATTCTTATCTGGGCGTGCCGGGCATCCTGGATGTCTACCGCTCAGGCGGCATCACCATCGCCAATGCGCCAGGCACCGGGATTGCGGATGACAAGGCGATCTATTCATACATGCCGGACATCGTGCAGTTCTATACAGGCGAAAAGCCGATCCTGAAGAATGTGCCGACATGGCGCTGCTCTGAGCCCTCCTCGCTCGCCTACGTGCTGGACCATCTTTGCGAGTTGGTGGTGAAGGAAGTGCACGGCTCCGGCGGCTATGGCATGCTGGTCGGCCCGGCGGCGTCGAAGAAGGAAATCGAGGCGTTCCGCGCGAAGCTGACGGCGAAGCCCGGCAATTACATCGCGCAGCCGACGCTGGCGCTTTCGACGGTGCCGATCCTTACGCGCGCCGGTCTCGCGCCGCGGCATGTGGACCTGCGCCCGTTTGTGCTGATGTCGCCGGAAGGGATCGAGATCACGCCCGGCGGCCTGACGCGCGTGGCGCTGAAGAAGGGCTCGCTGGTCGTCAATTCGAGCCAGGGCGGCGGCACCAAAGATACCTGGGTTCTGGAGGACTAGGCGGCATGCTGGGCAAGACCGCAGGGGGCCTCTTCTGGATGTTTCGCTATCTCGAGCGGGCGGAGAATACCGCGCGCCTCGCGGATGCGGGATTCCGCATTGCGCTGACACGCTCCGACCATGCCGAGGATGAGTGGGCCTCGATCATCGACACAGCGTCGGCGCGGCAGGCCTTTCTTGAATCCGGAGGCAAGTTTGACGGGCCGAGTGTCATCAATTTCCTGCTGCGCGACAGTGCGAACCCGTCGAGCGTGCTATCCGTGACCGAAGCGGCGCGCAACAATGCCCGCCTCGTGCGCACGGCGCTGACACGCGAAGTGTGGGAAGCGGTGAACGAGACATGGATCAAGCAGAAGGCCGCGCTTGCCCGCCCGGTGCGCGAGACGGACCTGCCGGATGTGCTCGGCCTGATCCGCAACCAGAGCGCCCTCGTGCGCGGCGCAACCGTCGGCACGATGTTGCGCAACGACATCTACAATTTTGCCCGCATCGGCACCTTCGTGGAGCGGGCCGACAATATCGCGCGCATTCTGGACGTGAAGTATTATGTGCTGCTGCCTTCGGTGCAGCTGGTTGGTTCGACGCTGGACAATGTGCAATGGGAAACGATCCTGCGCGCGGCCTCGGCGGAGCGCTCGTTCCGCTGGTTGCATGGCGGCGAGACGCGGCCGCTGACGATTGCGGACTTTCTGATCCTCGACCGGCGGATGCCGCGCTCTCTGCTCTACTGCCTGCGCAAGATTGCCGGGAATCTGGGTCATTTGTGTGCGGATTATGGTGTGCGCCGCCCGAGCCTTGAGGCGGCAATCGACCTGCGCGACCAGCTGGAAGAACTGTCCATTGACCAGGTGATGGAGCGCGGCCTGCACGAATTCCTGACCAGCTTCATCCAGTCCAACAACGCCCTCGCCCGACAGGTCGAGGAAGACTTCCGTTTCAACAGTTGAGGGAAGATCGATGCGTCTGAGAATCCACCACACATCGCACTACACCTACACCGCGCCGGTTTCCTACGGCCTGCTGCAGCTGCGCCAGACGCCGAAATCGCGCGCCGGCCAGCAGGTGCTCGGCTGGGAGCTGAAGATCGAGGGCGGGCGGGTCGAGGCGGAGTATGAGGACCAGAACGCCAACTGGGTGCAGCTGGTCAGCGTGACGCCCGGTGCTTCGGAACTGGTGATCACCAGCGACGGAGAGGTGGAAGTGGAAGACAAGGCCGGCGTGGTCGGCACCCATCGCGGCTTCGCGCCGCTCTGGCTGTTTCGCCGCTCCACGCCGCTGACGCGCGCCGGGGCGCATGTGCGAAAGATTGCCCGCGCCGCGCCGGACAATACGGACGGCGACATCGCCCGCCTGCACGTCCTGGCCGGACTGGTGCGTGATGCCATCCGCTATGAACCCGGCTGGACGGACGTGGACACGAAGGCCGAGGACGCGCTGGAGGCGGGCCACGGCGTCTGCCAGGATCATGCGCATGTGTTCATCTCGGCGGCACGCCTTCTTGGCTACCCGGCACGTTACGCGGGCGGCTACCTGATGATGAATGACCGGGTGCATCAGGATGCCGGCCATGCTTGGGCCGAGGTGCATGTCGACCGGCTCGGGTGGGTGGGTTTCGACATTTCCAACGCGATTTCCCCCGACAGCCGCTACGTTCGCGTGGCGACGGGTCTTGACTACCGCGAGGCAGCGCCTGTTTCTGGCATGCGGTTCGGCGCGGCAAGCGAATCGCTCGATGTTTCGATCCAGGTGCAGCAACAATAAGAAAGCCGAATAACGGTTCCCTCCCATGACCTATTGCGTCGGAATGAAGCTCAACGAAAGCCTGGTGTTCATGTCCGACACGCGGACGAACGCCGGTGTCGACAACATCTCCCGGTTCCGGAAGCTGTTCACTTGGCAAGTGCCGGGCGAGCGGGTGATCGTGCTGATGACGGCGGGCAACCTGGCCACAACGCAAGCAGTTGTCAGCTTGCTGGAGGAGCGCACGAAGGCGCCTTCCGAACGCCGGCCGTCGATCCTCGAAATGCCGACCATGTTCCAGATCGCGCGCCATGTCGGCGACACGCTGAAGGATGTGATCCAGTCCAACGCGCCGACCGGGCAGAAGGCGGACTCGACGTTCAACTCCACCATCATCCTCGGCGGACAGGTGAAGGACATGCCGCCCCGCATGTTCATGATTTATCCGGAAGGCAATTTCATCGAGGCGAGCGATGACACGCCCTTCTTCCAGATCGGCGAGACGAAATATGGCCGGCCGATCCTGGTGCGCGCCTACGATCCGGCCATGAGCACGGAAGAGGCGGTGAAACTGCTGATGGTGTCGTTCGACTCCACCATCAAGGCGAACCTTTCCGTCGGCTTGCCGCTGGACCTGCAGGTGGTCGAAACCAATGCCCTGCGGTTGGGCAAATCGAAACGGATCGAAGCAGAAGACCCCTATTACCGCCAGATTTCCAGTGGATGGGGCGAAGCACTGAAGAAAGCATTCGACTCGCTGCCTCCCTTCAGGTTTTGACAAGGTGCCGGTGCAAGTGTGCCGGCTGATTTGACGCCGCTTTGTGCGGCGCAGAACAGGAGACACGCATGAAACTGTTTTTCGCCGCCATGGCATCCGGATTCTGTATCGCAATGCCTGCGTTTGCAGATGACGCGAAATGGAAGGGCGAAGGATCGTTCAGTGCGGGCCTCAACACAGGCAATACAGAGACCAGCGATCTCGGCATTGGCCTGAAGATGGCGCGCGAAACGCAGGTCTGGAAGAACAGCGTCGAGTTTGTTGCAGACTATGGCACCAAGAATGGCAGCGAGACCAAGAACCGTATGTTCTTCGCCGGCCAGACCAACCGTACACTGAATGATGACGCGTTTGTCTTTGCCCGCGTGTCGCATGAGGTGGACGAGTTCTCGGCGTTTGACAGCCGCTCCTTCATCGGCGGCGGTTTCGGCTGGCAGGTGTTTGAAGGCCCGCCGGCGCGGTGGTCGCTTGAAGGCGGTCCGGGCCTGAAATTTGACGAAGTGAAGGAAATCACAAGCGGGGATCCGCCCGTCACCGTTCCGGGGCGTACGGACGAATCTTTCTCGTTCATTGCGGCCTCGAAGTTCGGCTATGTGTTCAATGATGCCGTGAAGCTCAGCAACGACACGAGCCTGCTCTATGCTGACACATCAACCCAGATTGGCAACAAGGCGAGCCTGACGGCACTGCTGACCAAAAGCCTGTCGGCCCGCTTCTCCGTCGAAGTGCGCCACGATACCGATCCGAAGCCGGGATTCGAAGAAACCGACACTGCAACTCGCATGTCGATTGTCTATGCCTTCGGCGGCTGACAAGCTTTTATTTCCGGCTGAACACAATGGCGGCGTCGCCGAAGGGTGCGCGGTAGCGTTCGAAGCGCTGGGCGGAGATGGTGCGAAATCCGGCAACGGGTTCCAGCACGACAAACTTGTCGCCTTCGTATCCTGCAACGAGAACAAAGTGGTTCAGCATCGACCAGTTGGTTTTTTCTGACAGCCAGGCGGTGCGGGACGTAACGATTTCTGCGGGCAAGCCCAGTACGGGCACATTCATTCCCGGCAGCTGGCGGGATTGTACGTAGACGGAGGGAACCTTGACGGGCACCAGTACGGGTCGCCCGGCTTCCAGTTCGCCGATCACGCCTGCTGCGGGAATGCGCACAGCGCTTGCCAGCAGGCCGCTGGCATCGGCGAGCGCCAGCAGTTCGGCCATCGAATAGCCGATTACGGTATCGGCAGGTGGGGACGCAGCGAAGATGTCAGCGCCGCGAACTGTTCCAGCGCCGTGCCAGTAGTTGATCAGGCTTGCGAGCGCATGCGCGCCGCACGCTGCGCCGTCTTCCTGCGGATCATGCACGAGCGGCAGGAGAAGGGTTTCTGGTGGGTCAACCGCCGCGCCAAACAATTCGAAACTGTTCTGGCTGGTGCGCGCCGCAAACGCAGACGGATCTGAGGCGGGGTGTATGGCGCAGGCGCTCAAACCGAACGCCAGCGCCATACTGAAGACAGGCCGCATCGTCAGACGACGGAGGCAATCACCACGACAATGGCGACCAGGCCAATAAGTGCGAGAATGTTGTTGTTGGAAAGGCCGGCATTGTAGGCTTCGGCCTCTTCCGGGGTCAGCACCTGCACGTGATAGCCTTGCTCTTCATACGCGCGCACCTCTGCGGTTTCCGCTTCGGTGAGGCCGTAGCGCGCGAGTTCACTGTCGGAGAATGTCTGCGCAGGCACGCTGCGGAACTGCGATGCCGGGGCCTGTGCCATGGCAAGCGGCGCGGCGATCTGGGACAGCGCGAAGCCGAGCGCGATGGCGGCGGGAAGACGGTTTTTCATGTAAACTCCTCTGCGTTTGTTTGTACAAAACCGTTCGGAAGCGACCCCCGGCTTGAAGAAGCCCGTGTCACTGAAC
>DNFL01000362.1 GCA_003486945.1 Hyphomonas sp.
TCCCTATCTGCCGTGGGTGTTGGATACTTGAGAGGATTTGTCCCTAGTACGAGAGGACCGGGATGAACACACCTCTGGTGGACCTGTTGTGGCGCCAGCCGCATTGCAGGGTAGCTATGTGTGGAATAGATAACCGCTGAAAGCATCTAAGCGGGAAACTAACCTCAAAACCAGGTATCCCTTGAGAGCCGTGATAGACCATCACGTCGATAGGCCGGATGTGGAAGCGCCGCGAGGTGTGAAGCTAACCGGTACTAATTGCTCGATAGGCTTGATCTCTTTAATTCATGTGTAGTTGAAAGCGCAGGCTTTCCGCAAACATGATCTTGGTACTGACATTCTTGGTTCTTCGCATTGCGCTGTCTGGTCTCCGCCGACCCGGTGGTTTTGGCAGGGGGTCCCCACCGGATCCCATCCCGAACTCCGTCGTTAAGCCCCCTTGCGCCGATGGTACTACGTCTTAAGGCGTGGGAGAGTAGGTCGCTGCCGGGTCTGCAGAGCCCAGACAGAG
The DNA here is from genome assembly GCA_003486945.1 of Hyphomonas sp. Lineage (GTDB taxonomy): Bacteria > Pseudomonadota > Alphaproteobacteria > Caulobacterales > Hyphomonadaceae > Hyphomonas. Next base: position 512 of record DNFL01000362.1, read on the forward strand.
CGAAGTTTTCTTGCAGACATCTTTCTTTCTCTTGCAACGATTGGCCGCTCTCGGGCGGCTGGCCACTGACATCCTCCGGGATTTAGGTGGCTCCGTCCGGCCCCCGCCAAACGGCAGGCCGGACTTTGTATTTGGAGGGGAAACCTTCCTTGTACGCACAATTGGCTGACGCGGGATGGAGCAGTCCGGTAGCTCGTCAGGCTCATAACCTGAAGGTCACAGGTTCAAATCCTGTTCCCGCACCCAAATAAGCCCCTGATTTCCTTGCGGATTTCGGGGGCTTTCCCTTTTGGGCTTCAGCCGCTTGCCCGGCATCGATAGACCTGTCCTGGTGTCCACTAGCGATAGTGGACACAATCGCCCTCTATCGAACGCACCAGCATCAATGGATCAGGAAGGGCCGCAAGGTCGGTCAGGCCGGACGCTTACTTCTGCGTAAGCGTTTTGACCACTCGATCTCAATAGTCCCAAGGGCATACCAGCTCCAGTCCGGATACCTGAAAATCGGCGAGGTTACGCGTTGCGAGCCGTCCCGCGTTCACCTTGGTGATCGCAGCGATCATGCCATCTGGCGCGGACATCATCCGGCCCTGCCGGGATGCGTCACCCATGATATCGCCATAAGCGAGTGCCGCCGCTTCTGTCAGACCAAAGATCCGGTCGCTGAAACGGCCTCGCCAGCTGGCGAGGCCGTCAGACAGGCGATCGGCGCGTTGATCTGGCCTGATCTTGGCGATGCCGAAGGCGATTTCGGCAATGGTGACTGTCGGCAAGGCGAGCTCTGAGTCATGCCGGATAAGCCAGGCGAGGACCGCCGGGGAGGGGGACTTTCGCAATGTTTCCGAAACGACACTAGTATCGAGGAAAATCAAAGTTTGATGCCTGAATGAGGGCGACGCGCCTTGGCAATAACCGCTTCGAGGTCGATGTCCGTGCCATGTTCATTCTGAAGCCGCGCGTAGAATGCCTGCGCCGACTCGCGGCCTGAATTCTGGACCTCATAGGCTTCGAGCGCGCGCTCGACGATGTCGGCAATAGATCGCCGCTCGCGCTGCGCCAGCCGGTGGGCAAGGTCGCGCGCCTTGGCGCTTCGTACGGAAAGTTGCGGTTGAGCCATAGGCGCCTCCATAATCTGAGACTTTAGCATCCAGACGCTCTGCCATCAAGCCATCTTGTGCCATCTGGATGGCGCATTGTCGCTTCGATGCTTGTTCACACCCCAGATTATGCCGTTGTAGTAAAAGGAATTATTTCCATACTCTTTTGATCGATGCGCATTCCCGCACCCAAATAAACCCCTGATTTCATTGCGGATTTCAGGGGTTTATCCTTTTGGAGTTTAGGTTAGTTTTGGATTTGGAAGCATATTGAAAGCAGTGTATCCATCCGGCAAGGGCTGCGGCGTGACAGGATTTGCCGCGAAGTTCAGGTGCTGTGACCCCCGAGGTTCATCCAGTCTGATCCAGAACCGGCGCGTTGATGTTGCTCATGCGGGCGGATGATATTCCGGAGCGCTGTGCTCAAGCTTGATCAGCGCTGACTTGCCCGGGCTTCACCCAGCAACACGGCCCGGATGTCCCCGCTCGTCTTCAGGCTGACGATCAGCAGATAGATCGTAAGGAACATCATGCCGCCGAAGAAGGCGAGCACTCCGAGACCGAGTCCAGCCGGCGAGAACTCGTGACGCCACGCGGTCCAGATCCCTGACAGGATCAGGAAGCCGAGGAAGTCGAGATTGAACTGTCCTGGCCAGGCCATTGCGGCAATATCGCCGAAGAAGACGGCCAGCAGGTTGATGCCATGGTTTGCAATGACGATCGCCGTATATGCCGACAACACAATCAGCATAAGCACGAGCAGGATACGGAGCAGGTTCATGTTTGTCTTTCCGAGATTGCGTTAGATCAAGCGGCGTATGACGCTCTTGTCCAGAACTCTGAACGGACGCGGCACCAAGTCCATTACCTCAGAGGTCGTCGGTTCTGGTCACCATGTGCTGAAGAACAGGCGGAAGTCTCTTCCGGGTAGCCAAATCCTCGGGAGAAATCCGATGATGTTCGGCTTAGCTGTTCTTGCTCCTTCAGCGTTCAGCAGCAGTATGCGACACGAACAAAAATGGCCCGCCGAAGCGGGCCATCCTGATCGTATAGAATTCCAGCGCGCGCCGACTATTCGCGAAGGCGGTCGACGGGAGCGGTTATTGTCGCAAGTTGGGTTCCGTTTACACCGGTGAGCCACTGGACCTGAACCGTATCTGCGCACTCGTTCACGTCCGCACGGAGCTGGTAAATGGCGTAGGCGTTATTGACCTCAGGCGTAAGGTCCGTGCTGGTTGCGGTGAATGTTCCGCCACCTGGCAGGTTCATGGTTGCCCGGATGGCGCCGGTTGCCGCCGAAGTGGCCGAAATGCCGGCAGCGTTGACCGGCTGGTGAACCCAGCCGCGGACTTCCAGGCGTCCGCCTGCCGTGCAGCGGATGCGGAGTACGGAAATTTCGCGGCCCAGTTTGTTTTTCAGCAAGTCAGCGCGGATGTCTCCGAGCTCGAAGGCCCAATAGACAATCGCCTGTTCCGTCGGCGTCTCGGCGTTAGTCGG
>DNFL01000173.1 GCA_003486945.1 Hyphomonas sp.
TCCGGAAGGTGAGCGCCCGGATCGCCGCTGGTCTTGAATACATAGTAGTCAAAAGCAGACTTCCATGCCGATCGTTGGGCGGACGACAACTGACCGATCGTGCCCAAGGCATGCACCAACGCCTCCCAAGGCTCGCTAAACGCAGTCAACGCGCGACTCCACCAATAGTTCACAAGCACATTGATGGAATCGAGCGATTCTACATGGTGATACCATTGATACGGAATGTAGAGCGCATCGCCGGGCTCAAGGTCTGCGACCTGAGCAACGCGAAGGGCGGTTCTGAAGCGAGGGTAGCGCTCCAGGTCCGGATCGATCAAGTCGACCATGCTTATCGGCGTACCGGCAGGCGTCACATGCAACGGTCCGAGATACAAATTGCCGATCTGGTCGGGCGGAAACAGCGTGAAGCGCCGCCGGCCGGCAACCACACAGGCAATATTTTCGACCGGATCATTGTGAATGGCGACTTTTACGCGGTTGCCGATCCAAACACGGGGCGCGACATCAGCCGGCACGAGGCTCATCTGGTGAGCTACAACAAATCCCGGAAAGTATGTCTCGAGATCAAGGCTTTGAATCGCTATCGCGCGGGGGTGCGGCGTCGCCGCAGCGGCGCCCAGAATATCCAAAAAGTCGCGGTAGCGCGCGCGGTGCCGCTCAAATGTGAAAGCCAGCATGTCTGGAGTATAGTGGAACCTGCCCTGCCATCCCGGCGCCGCCGAAACAAATTCCAGATCAGATTGAATATCATGACGCGCCAGATATTCGACCGCGCCAAGTTCGCTGTCCAAATTCGCCCGAACGATGGGCCAATCGGCAACCAGCCCCCGCAATATAGCCGGCTGTCCGAGTGTGCGCACATCCTGCGCGAAGCGCTCAGGCGTAACATCCCAGTATTCAGAAGCCGGAGTCATGAGTTTCCGCCTTGCTCGGTGACCTGCCCCCGTTTTTGCGGCGTTCACCTTCAGTTGATTGACATGCCATACACACCGTCGCTGGCGGGCAGGCCGTTAGGGCAAGACCATCGTCATCCCCGCGCCGCCATCAAGCGCAATAGCGAACCAGCTTGCGTCTGCCCCGACACTGATCGTTTCAGGAAGCTCAGATGTGTTCAACGCGATCACGACGATCGATCCGTCGGAATTCTGAAACCCGACAGACCTGATGCTTCCCATCGAACTCACCGAACCGATACGAGTCGCGCCTGCGCGAACGAACCTGCTGAAGTGCCCGAGTGCATAATACTCCTGGTTACGTTCGATTTCGCCGGTCCGGGAATCTATCGTGACGATTCCCCGGCAATCGCTGCAACCTCCAAGGTGCGGTCCATGATTCTCATCCAGCGCAATATTCCACATCAGAACGCCGCGCGCCCAGTTCGAAGGCGCTCCAATCACGAGCTTGTCCATGGTCCATGTCCAGGCGTCTGGCCACTCCGCCGACCATTCACCGCCGGAACACTCCGTAAAGAGCACTTCCTTTTCCGGGAATGCGTCCCGGACAGCGGACTGCGCCGCCACATCACCACCGTAGCAATGCCAGGCAACGCCAGCGACATATCTCTCCGCGTTCTCGTTTTCTAGGACTTCCAGTGGCTGACCGGGTTGATCCCAATTATGATCCCAGTCCAAGATCTTCGTCTGTAGTCTAGCCTCTTCGAGCGCAGGCCCGACAAAGTCTGATATCAACAAGGCGCGCTGTGCTGCAGACAGTCTCATACCAGGATAATCGACGGGCTCGAAGTCCGGCTCATTCTGCAGACTGACGTACTCTATGGGCACGCCCGCAGCCTCGAATGACTGAATGGTCCGCACCAAATAGTCCGCAAATGGGCTGTAAGCGTCTTCGCGCAGAGTACCTTTGATCAGGGATTGGCTTGTTTTCATCCACGCCGGCGGACTCCAAGGTGTGGCCATGACCACAAGCGCAGGATTGTAACTGCGCGCCTGCAGAACAACGGGCACGACCGCCCGCATCATGGGTTCGAACGTATAGTGCGACAGGTCAGGATCGGGCCGGTTTCCGGGGGTATCATCGAGGCTGTAGTGCACGGAAGAAAAATCAGACGCGCCGATCACGACGCGGGTGAAGGAAAATCCAAGCCCCGTTTCCGGCGAGAATAGTTCCTCCAGAAGTTCAGCCCGCGCAACGTCGCTGAGGCGGTTCTGAATGAGATCGGCAGATGCATCAGTGAAAGCGGCGCCCATGCCGATCATCGTCTGATAGCGATCGGCGGGATCGATTGTTATCCGCACACCGGCCGGATCTGGCGAAGCCATCCATGTTGCGGCCAGCGGCTCCATCCGTTTACCACCGTCGGCCGTCGTCACCCAAGCATGCGCAATAGTTTCGCCGCCGTCACCTGGAATGGTGCCCTGGCATGCCGTAAGCAGAAGCGCGAAGCTGGCCATGAGAAACATCCTGCGGCGGCTTCCTCCCCTCGCAGAGCGGTCACTTGCGGCGTGCAATGTCCCGCTCATGCTGGCGCCAGACAATTGCGCTCAACGAATTCCGCATGAGTCGGCATGACGGCAACGCACTTTCTGACGACGGCCTCAATATTATTGAGATAGGCCTCGATCTCCGCTTCGCTGCGGATGTCCACCATGGGATCGTAGGCCTTGGGCATGATCCCCTGCCCGATGCAGACCTGGATCCAACTCTCTTCCGAGAACAACTCCTCATCCTCGCGAAATATACGGCCACTACCGGCGAAGAGGTCCATTTTCCGCTGGAGCGTGGCCGGCACGCTCATGCCCCTGCAGTAACGCCAGAATTCCGAATCGCCGCGTTCCGTTGCCTTGTAGTGCAGGATGATGAAGTCGCGGATCCGCTCGTACTCATAGTCGGTTTGCCGATTGAACTCAGCAATCGTCGCTGGGTCAAAACTTTGATCAGGCAGAAACCTCAGCAAGCGGATGATCGCGGACTGGATGAGATGCAAACTCGTCGACTCCAGAGGTTCAAGAAAGCCGCTGGACAGTCCGATTGCGACGCAATTCTTGTTCCAGATCTTCTTCCGCTTTCCAGTTTCAAACCGGATATGTAGCGGGTCATTCGTTGGTGAGCCGTCGAGATTGGCGAGCAGTATCCGTTCTGCTTCGTCGGCGTCCATGTACTGGCTGGAATATACGTGGCCGTTTCCGGTGCGATGCTGCAGCGGAATGCGCCATTGCCATCCCGCCGCAAGTGCGGTCGACTTGGTGTATGGTGTGAAATTTTCCGATCTCTGGCATCCGACAGCAACGGCGCGGTCGCACGGCAGCCAGTGCGACCAGTTTTCGTAGCCTGTCTGCAACGCGCCCTCGATGACGATCGCACGCATGCCCGAGCAGTCGATAAACAGATCCGCTGCCAGCGTTTCGCCATTCTGGAGCACAACAGACTCGACGAACCCATCCTCAGGCCGGAGCTTGACCTCACCTATCTTTCCCTCGACCCGTTTGATGCCGCGCGCTTCAGAAAAGCCGCGCAGGTACCTGGCATACAGACCCGCATCGAAGTGAAACGCGTGCGCAATGTGTGCGAGCGGCGATTCTTTAAGTTCAGGCGCACTTCGCATGAACTTGTTGCTGAGCGCAGCGGCCGTGTTGATTGAGTAATTGGCAAAGTCGGATGCCTTGCCCAGACCTTGCATTTTCAACCAGTATTGATGGCATCGCAACCAGCCAAGGTCTTGTCCGATTACCCCAAAGCCATGGATATAGCTCGAACCGAGGCGAAGCCAGTCGTTGAACTGAATGCCAAGCTTGAACGTGCCATTCGTCCGGCGCAGGAAATCGTCTTCGCTCAACTCCAGCAGAGCGTTGTACTTCTTGATAGCGGGGATCGTCGCCTCGCCGACCCCGATGGTTCCGATTTCCTCAGACTCGACCAGGGTGACGTCATAGATCCCATTCAGGAGTTTGGCGAAGAGGGCAGCCGTCATCCAACCGGCCGAGCCGCCACCCACGATCAAAACTTTCCTGAGATGCTCCATCGTCTCCTCCCGGCCCGGACTGCGTGGCCAGCTCAAATGCCTCAAGGACTATCGCACGACTCAACTGGCGTCGGCGCCTCTAACTTACCAAGCTCCCGCGCAGCCACATAGGTCAGCCCATAGCCTCTGGGAAAAAGGCTATTTTCGGCGCGGCTATCACATGGGTCTGAAGGCCATGCGAATGGGAGACGCCCCGAAAAGTCTAACTGGGAAGAGCCGGGCTTCGGCTCGACCAGGAGATCCACCAGTCCGCCGGCTTCACTTCCTGGCAAATAGGCCGCGACGAATGCATCGGACGCATTCAGCAAGTCCGTCGCGTAGAGGTTGCGACCGGAATACACGACCGTAACGACAGGAATGCCGAGACTTGCGGCCTCGGTCACCATGTCCATCTGGTCCGGATACAGAGCGCTGAACGCAAGCGACGCAGGGTGCTCAACGTCACCTTCAAATTCGGCATAGGCCGCTTCGCCGACGACTGCTACTATAACATCAAATTCCGAAGCATTCGGAACCGTTTCCGATTCCGCATAGGTTACACGAACGGTTCCGAGCTCTTCGCGAAGTGCATCAAGCAGCGTCTCGCCTGTGCGGAAGTCCGAATTGGAAATCTCGTCTCCCTGCCAGGTCACGGTCCAGCCACCCATCTGACGGCTCATTTCGTTTGCCGCCTCACCAACGACAAGAATCCTGCTCGACCGGTCGATTGGCAATGTCTGCTTGTCATTCTTGATCAAAACGGCTGACTTTCGAACGGCTTCCCGCGCCAGATCTGTCGCAAGAACGGCGTTCGGGTCGGCGAAATATACACTCTCAGAGGGCGGACGGTCAAAGAGTCCGAAGCGAATCTTGACCCGCAGTATGCGGGCAACCGCATCGTCAATCCGCGCTTCTGCGACGAGGCCCGATTGCACGTCATTGATCGTATTGGATATGAAGGCTTTCCAGTCCTCTGGAACCATGAACAGGTCGATGCCGGCATTGATCGCTTGCGGACAGTGATCCCGCGTACACCCGGGAACCTGCTCGATCGCATTCCAGTCCGAGACAAGAATTCCATCAAATTGCAAATGCTCTTTCAGAACACCGGTCAGCAGTTTGTCATTGCCGTGCATCTTGCCATAGGCCGTGCCGGAAACAGTGTCAGTCCAGCTGCTATAGGACGCCATGACCGAACCGGCGCCAGCATCCAAGGCGGCATAGTACCCCTTGCCGTGAATGTCCGCCAATACCTCGGGCGAAACCTCTGTCACGCCCTGATCCTTGCCATCGCGCGTACCGCCGTCACCCAGAAAATGCTTCGCGGTTGCCAGCACATCGCCGTCACCGACAAGGTTGCCTTGCAGACCGCTGACCAGCGCCGCACCATTGATGGCCACGACATCAGGATCGCTCGAATAACTCTCGTAGGTGCGGCCCCATCTCTGATCTTCCACAACGGCAAGCGTCGGTGCGAAAACCCAAGTGATCCCTGTCGCCCGTACCGCTTTCGCGGTCGCCCGCCCGATCCGGTAGGTGAGATCTGGGTCGTTCGCTGCACCCAATCCGATATTGTGCGGAAATATCGTCGCGTAGCCCACATTGTTGTGCCCGTGCACCGCATCGGTCCCCCAGATAACCGGGACCGGATACTGCGCATCGGTTTGCATCGATGCCTCATAGAACTGCATCGACAGGTTCGCCCAATCCTGGACGCTGGCTCGTTTATCCATGTTCGGCCAGCTGCCACCGCCGTTCAGGATCGAGCCGATGTAGTATTCGCGGGCTTCGTCCGGCGTGATGTATCGGATTTCGGCCTGGGTGATCTGACCGACTTTTTGCTCAAGCGTCATCGTGGAAAGAATTTGTGCAACCCGCGCCTCGATAACCGGGTCCTTCGGAGCAATTTGCGTCCGCTCCGGCCAAACCGAACTGACGTCAGCCGTCCGGTGATTCGAAGCAGGCATCGACGCGCAGCCGAAAAGCAGCACGCACGAAAGGCTCACAAGACTACGATGCATTTTCATTCAAGGTTGTTCCAACTTGTCGGTTTAGGTTTGTTGCGGCAGCGGCATGTTTAACATTCCGGATGGACCGGGGACCGCCTCCCCCTGCCCGGACGGCCTGCACCAGCTCGGTGCTGTGTCCATGCAGGGCGCTGCCAATACCGCAGTACCGAGAAAAAAGGGCGGACATGCAGGGGAACTCGCATGCCCGCCCCGGAGACTGCCAATCCTCTGGGAGAATAGATGGGCAATCCTGTTTGTCTCTCAGAAGCGGTAATTGATGCCGAACAGGATCTCCCGTCCGTACTCCTCATAGGTCTCCTGAAGGGAACCGCCGCTGGCGGTCCGCGTTCCTCCCGAGTCCAGGCCAAGACGCGTCCGGTACGGCGAGTCCGTCAAGTTGTTGATCTGCAACTGCAGGCCAAAACCATCAAGCGGCCCGCCTTCGAAATTGTAGCCGATCTGGGCATCGACCTGCTTGTCTTCCAGGATCTCGGTGAAGCCGCGCGTTGCGAAAAGCTGAACCACTTCGCCCTTGAATGCAGACCGGTAACGTTGGCTGATCCGGGCTTGGAAGCCGCCCTTCTCGTAGTATGCCGAGAGATTGTAGACCGTTCCGGACAGGCCTGGAATGCGGACTTCGTTCGTCCCCGCCGTCGGATTGAGATCCGACTCCGTGTACGAATAACTTCCGATCAGGCCGAAGCCGTCGAGTGCCTTGTGGATATACTTGAAGTCAAATGCACCACTCAGCTCGATCCCCTGGATGCTTCCACCGTCACCATTCGCTGGCAAGGTCATCTGGCCGATCGGGCTGATGATAACGCCAGGAGGAATCACCGCACCCGTCGGGGTCGGCACACCCGTGAAATCGAACGGCAGGGTCTGCTGGTAGATATAGCTGTCCAGATCTTTGTAGAAGCCGGCAATTGACACGTAGCTTGTACTGTCGATGTACCATTCATAGGCAAGATCGAATGCCGTAGCACGCCACGGCTCCAGTTCGGGGTTTCCGCCACGTCCAGACCAGGGGTTCAATGTGCTGCCTGGAGCGACCGGAGTGCTCGGGAGCCCGAAACTCGGTGTGATGTTTGCCCGAAGTTCGTCCATTCGCGGACGCGCCAACGTCTTCGATGCGGCAAAACGCAACCGGTGGCCGCCGCCGATATCATAGATCAAGTTGAGGTTCGGAAGGACGTCAGAATAGTCGGCCCCCTTGGTGACAGGCACCGGCACGATTGGGTTGCCCTGAATGATCGTACCCGAGGATTCCTGTTCCTGCTGGACGAACTGCACGCCAACATTCCCCGTGAACCGGCCAATCTCAAAGTCAGAGCGCGCGAACGCTGTCACCACCTGCTCACTGATGTCCCAATTCTTGTCGAAAAAATTGGCATCGAGAATGGGCGACGTCCGATAGTAGGTTGAAAGTGCGGCCGGGAGGTTCACACTGATCACATCGCCGAATCCGGCGAAGTCGAGGGATGTCGGATCAACCAGGAATCGCGGATCGACCAGGATCTGCTGGCGCCCATTGAGCAGGAACAGGTCAAAGTCGTCCACTCGCTTGCTCTTGTCACGTTCGGTCAGGTTCAAACCCACCTTCACATTCTTGAACACGCCATCGAGATCGTAAGTGCCCCGCAGGTCGACCGACTTGACCGTCTCCTCGACCTCGGGGAACCGGATCGCGCCGTCATGGCCCCAGCCGCCCCAAGGCGCCCGGTCGCCGAGCGACACTTGTGCGGCGTCGGCATAGTTCAGGCCGTTCGTGTAGGTCGGGTAACCTTCCACCGGCAGCGAGAAGCCGAACGTATCAAATGTGCGCCCGACGTTCTGGGTAGAACCGGTAACACCGCCGACACCCAATCCGTAGCCGGCATAGGTTTCAAGGACCTGCTCTTTGCGCGAATTGCGCGAATAGGACAGATCGGCGACGAAGCCCAACCGATCCGTAGCCTGATATTCCTGATTGATCCCGGCAGCGAACAGGTTGTCGTCCCGCGTATTGTAGTCGTTGCGCAACTGCGGCACGATATTGGTGACCGTGCCCTCCGACGCGAACAGCGTGCCGCCAACATCACGTGTTTCGTCGATGGTGAACTGGGCGTTATCGGCCCATCCATTGGAGAACCACTGCGCGCCGCGCATTGTTTCGTTCTGCTCGAACTTCGAATAGTAGAGATCGAGCGTTGTGTGCAACTGCGCGTTGGGCGCCCATTCGACAATCCCGATGACCGCATCGCGAACGTTCTCCCGGGAATAGGCGAATACTTCCTGACCGTTCAGGATCAGCGCCGAGTCGGCGCTGTCGGGGGTTACCGCAAAGCCGAAGGCCTCGTAACCATAGGCCTTGAAGTGCCGGTTCTGCGACGGCGAATCCAGATGCGCAAAACCAACAGCGACACCGAGCGTATCGTTCGCAAACTGGTCGATATAGCTGGCACTGAACCGCAAGCCGGAATTCGATACATCGGCGTTCAACTGGTCGCCGCTGAGTTTTGACCCACGAAGGTTCATCACCACAGCCCGCTCATCAAAGTCGAGCGGACGAACCGTGCGAAGGTCGGCAGTGCCAGAAAGGCCCATGCCGGAGACCTGCGCGTCGGGCGTCTTGTAAATCACAACCGAGGACAGCAGTTCGGACGGGTACTGATCAAACTCGACGGCACGGTTGTCGCCGGAACTCGCCTGCTGCCGCCCGTTGAGCAACGTGGTCGTGAAATCAGGCGCAAGCCCGCGGATCGAGATTACCTGGGCGCGACCGTTGACGCGTTGAGCTGCAACGCCCGGCAAGCGCGAGATCGATTCCGCAATCGAAATGTCGGGCAGCTTGCCAATGTCTTCAGCAGAAATAGCCTCAACGATAGATGTCTCGTTTTTCTTGAAATCCAGCGATCGCCCAAGGCCGCCGCGGATCCCCGTGACATAGACTTTTTCCAGAACCTGGTCTGACTCGCCCGTTGCCCCCGGCGTCCGGGCGGCGGATTCGGCCTCCTGCGTCTGCACGACCTCATCTGGCTCCCCCACGGAAGGGGTAGAATCGTTGACTTGCGCCATGGCGGCCTGAGGCCACCACGCGACCAGCGCCAAGGCGGACGCTGTGAGAAAAAGGCGGGAGTTCCGGGTGAAGCGGCCCCCTTCATTGGTGATGCTGAAATCTGACATTTGTATCCTCCCGATGCGACTTCTCGTGGGCATCAGCGACCCGGATTGCCTTGGTAAAGGCGACCGTCGATGACATTGGAAGCGCTTCCAAT
>DNFL01000177.1 GCA_003486945.1 Hyphomonas sp.
TGCCGGTGCGCACATTCAGGAACAGGCAATCTTCGCTTTCCGGCGGCGTTTCCTGTGCCGAAATGGCGATGCGGGCGGCCATACGTTCGAAAAGGTTAAGTCCCAGGCCGTCGATGATGCTGCCAACAAAAGCGCTGTAGCGGCTGCGCGGCTGGATGCATTCCGGGCCATATTCGCGGGTATCGCGGGAGTTTGCGCCCCATTGCGGCGGCGGCGAAGGCGGGGTCCAGCGGCGCGCGGAAGCATATGGGATGCCGTTGAATACGCGGATCGAGGCGTTATCCCGGTCGATGCCGCCGACAACGATGCCCTGATGGATCCGAACCGGTTCGGACATTTCCATCGGCTTCGGCGGCTTGCGCAGCGCGAACCAGCCATAGGCGGCGCCTGCCAGCAGCAGGAAGAAGAGAACTATACTCAGTCGGCGCATGGTCGTTATCCCCGCCCCAGGCTGCAAGCACTATACCAGCATGAATCAGCTGTCATGTTTGCAGAACATGCCCTGCAAACTCAGTCCGGGTCCAGTGCTGACAGCGTTGCGGTCACCAGATCTCCCACCGGTTCAATTCCGCAGGCCATGCGGATAAAGCCTTCGGGAACGGCGTCTCCCCAGCGGATACGGCATTCTGCGGCGGAATGGACCCCGCCGAAGCTGGTGGCGGCGGCCAGTAGGGGGTGACGGCGGATGAAGCCTTCGGCAGCGTCGCGGCTTTCGAGGCAGAAGCTGACAATGGGGCCATAGCCGGTCATCTGATGGCGCGCGACGGCGTGGGCCGAGTCGCCGATCAGGCCGGGATAGCGCAGGTTCGTGACTCGGGGGTCGCCGGAAAGGGCGGTGGCGACAGCCAGGGCATTGGCGTTTGCCCGTGCAATCCGCAGCTCAAGCGTCTCCATTCCGCGGTGAAGCAGGTACGCATCGAACGGGCTGATGATCGCGCCTGCCAGCCTTTTCCAGCTTTTTACAGCTTCCAGCAGCTCCGGCCGGCGGCTGGCAACATGGCCGGCGAGGATGTCGGAATGGCCCGCCATCGCCTTGGTATCTGCCATCACGGAGATATCCGCCCCGAGGTCCAGCGGGCGCTGGCAGAGGGGGGTGGCCGTCGTGTTATCTGCGACGAGGATCGTTCCTGCTGCCCGGCACTTCGCGGCGACAGCGGCGATGTCGCAAACTTCGAGGCCGGGATTGGAGGGTGTCTCGATCAGGGCGAGTTTGGCGCCGGTGAAGTCGGCGCCCGTCATGGCAGCGGTCGGGACGGCGACCACTTCGACACCTTTGGAAGCGAACTGTTCGGCCAGAAGGGCGCGGGCGTTGTAATAGCCGTCAGCATGCACCACGACCCGGTCTCCGGGCTTGAGGTGGGCGTAGAAGACAGCGGCAATCGCGGCCATGCCGGAGGGGAACAGGATTGCCTCGGCATCCTCGATCAGGCCGATCTCGGCTTCGACCTCTTCCACGGTCGGGTTGCCGTAGCGGCTGTAGAAGTGACTTCCCTGCGGCTCTCCGGGCAGATGGTAGATCGTCGAGGCGACAATCGGCAAAGCCAGCGGCTCGCCCTTCTGCAAGCGCTTCGTGCGGTGGTGCAACAGCCGGGAGATCGGAGAATATTTTTCAGTCAAGGATGGAGGCTCCGGAGCCGATGAGGGGACGCAGCTGGTCTTTGGCATCCCTGCCAAGCTCTGCCCAGAACGATCTCAGGGTTTCGAGGCATTTTGCCTGGTATTTGAACGTACCCTGCGAATAGGTCTGGCCTTCGAGCGGGACCGAGAAGGTTTCTGCTCCTCTGGAGAGCGCCTGTTCGTTGGCCTGCAGGAAGGGCAGGTAGGTGTCGCCCGTCTGCGCCAGCAGCGCCTGCACGGGTCCGCTGGCCAGGGCTGACGCCTCGTCGATCCACTCGCCGCCGAGCCCGCTCGCATCATCGGCAAGGTCCAGCCAGCGATAGAGGTAGGGCGTTTCGCGGCGCATCCAGGCCATCGGGGTGGGATCGACGCTCATCACCTTGAGCTGGCCGTAGAAGGCGAGGTCGGCCAGCGAGATACGGTCGCCGAACAGGAAACGTGTGCGCCCGGTCGCCATCTTTTCCAGCTCGCGGCAGCTGCGCTGCCAGCTGGCTTCAATGATTGGCGCGGTTTGCGGGGTGCAGCCGACCAGCGGCATGCGCGAAATCTGACGCTCGCGGATACTGGCGGCCATCTTCTCGACACTGGTGCGCCCGGCATTCGGCAGCGAGTCGTACATGATCCAGTTGGCGCACCATTCCTGGTCTTCCGGATAGGTCCAGCGATAGTGGAACATCGCCTTCATGAACCATTCGTCCGCCATGTCTTCCAGCAGCAGGCAGGCGAAGCGCAGTGCTGGCGGTTGGGGCACCAGTGCGCGGCCTTCCTTTTCGATGGACAGGAGGAAGGGCGTGGAGTCGTTCGTCCAGCTCTCGTCCGGCATCCGGATCACAGGGATGACCTGCGCCTTGACGTTCGGCATCACCCGCCCGCGATCGTCGGCGGTCATGCCAGTCCATGTATGCGAAACGTGCTTCGCCCGCATCGCGGCGCGCACTTTCAATGAGTAGGGCGAGCCTAACGCTCCGTAGACATCGTATCTGGCCATTGTTTCTCCCCGTTCAGCCATGTTGGCCGTGTCACGATAAGATCCTGTGCGAGCAGGCCTGCATCTCTGTGCCGTGACATGGACTTATACTCTTTGTGGTTCAGTGTGGCGATGAAGGCGTGCCGGTTGGGGAAGTGATTGATCAGCACCCCGTCCCAGTCGCCTCCGCCGATGAAGTAGCGCTCTGTATCGCCAACGAGCAATGTCAGCCCGCCGACGTCTTCCATCGCCCGCGTGAAAGCTTCGCAATAACGCATGTAGGCATCGCGCCCGCTGATTGCCTCGCCGAATTCCGGGTCCTCCGGCCGGTACTCAGCCTTCACTCGGAACTTGAGCAGATTCACCTGCGCGACGGGGCCGTCATGCGGATCATCGCGGAAAGCGCGGAACTGTGCGGCGGTGGGCTGGAAAGCGGGCATCAGCAGTCTCCGGTATTCAAATGGCGGCGGATAAACTCCATCCGCGTGCGCATCAGGTGCACCTGCCGGGCTTCGCCGGCAATGCCGTGGCGCTGGCCGGGATAGGTCATCAGTTCGAACACGATACCGAGTTGCTGCAGTTCGTCCATCAGGCGGGTCGTGTTGTCGAAGGTGACGTTGTCGTCCGCCATGCCGTGCACAAGCATCAGCGGCGCGCGCCTTAGCCCGTCTAAGTGCGCGAAGACGCTGGAGGCGGCATATCCTTCGGGGTTGTTCTCAGGCGTGCCCATGTAGCGCTCCGTGTAGAACGTGTCGTAGAGCGACCAGTCAGTCACCGGCGCGCCGGCAACGACTGCCGCGAACGTGCCCTCCGGCGCCTGCGCCAGCGTCATCAGCGCCATGTAGCCGCCATAGCTCCAGCCCTGCAGCACGATTCGGTCGGCATCAACGAAAGGCTGCGCTTTCAGCCAATCCACGCCAGTGAGCTGGTCGCGCACTTCCGGCCCGCCGGTGCGGCGGTGGATGACGTTTTCGAACCGGCGCCCGCGGCCATCGGTGCCCCGATTGTCGAGGCGGAAGACGATGTAGCCCTGCGCGGTGTAGAACACATCCGATAGCGGGCCCCATTCGTTCGCCACCCGCTTCACGCCGGGGCCGCCATAAACTTCGACGATGACGGGGTATTTTTTCGCGGGGTCGAAATCCGCAGGTTTGCGGATGGAATAGTGAAGCGTCTGATTGTCTTCTGCCGTCAGCGTGCCGAACTCCTGCGCTGCGTGTGCGGCGAGATAAGGGGCATACGGATGAGCGGCATCCAGATTGTTTTCTTCGACCCAGGTTATGTGTGTGCCGTCGATCCGATAGAGGCCAGTGCGCGGGGGCTGGGTGGCGGATGAAAAAGTGCCGACGAAGCTCTTGAGGTTGGGCGCGAGCGAAACCTGCCATGATCCGCCTGCCGCCGTGATGCGGCGCACCTCCGGGCAGACCGCCGTTGAGCGGGCAGACATCGGCGTATGGTCGACACAGGCCGTATCTGGCAGCCGTGCATGCCCGGCCGCTTCGACTTCCGCATCTGTGGGGCCAAGCGCGACGGCGTAGAGGTGTTTCTCCAGCGGCGTGTCGAAATAGCCGGAGAAGTAGACCGTGCGGGTCTCCGTGTCGTAACCAAGAATATCGAGCACGACATTGTGGTCGAACGTCAGATGCCGGCGCTCGAATGTTTCGCCGGCGAGCCAGGAGATATGGCGGTAACCTTCGCTTTCATCGGTGATGAGGATGCCGCCATCCGCCAGCCCGACGAAATTGCTTGCCAGGTTGATCCAGGCGGGGTTGTCCTCCGTGTACGGTGTTGTGACGCGCCAGTCTGGCCCGGCAGCGCGGTTCCAGGCGAGCTGCGTCTGCGCCCGGTTGATGGTCTGGAACCAGACTGCGCCATCTGCCCAGTATACGTGCGCGAGGTAATCGTCCGGCCCGGCGGTAGTGAGGGTGGCTTCCTTGCCTGTGGCGAGTTCCCGCACGATGAGGGCGACAACGGCATTCGGACGCCCTGCACGGGGATAGCGCTGACTGACAACCGTGGCTTCACCCGCAGCAATGTCGAAGCGCGGAACGATATCGACGCCGCTTTCGTCAACTTTCGTGTAGGCGATGTGGCGCCCGTCGCCGCTCCACCAGTATCCGGTGTAGCGGTGCATTTCTTCCTGCGCGACAAACTCGGCGACGCCGTAGCTGATGGCATTCGCTGGATCAGCTGGCGGGGAGAGACGGTGCTCGGTTCCGGTTGCGACTTCGACGGCGAACAGGGCGCCGTCGCGGATGAAGCTGACATAGCTCCCGCCGGGCGAGACTCTGGCGTCATACTCGAAGACGTCGGTATTCGTCAGGCGGCGGACGGTCGGCGAGCCGGCGCCGAGGGTGATGAGATTGAGGTCGCCGCCTGCGGGCACAAGGATCGTGTCGCGCGTGCCCCAGGCATAATCGACAATGCCGCGCAGACCTGCAATGCGGCGGCGCTCGCGCATCGCCTTTTCCGCTTCGGCAAGTTCGGTGTCCTCCGGATCGACCAGCGAGGAATCCACAAGCAGGGACTGCGCGCCGGTGGCGACATCGAACTGCCAGAGATCGAACCGGCTGGAATCGTCGTCTCGCGGTTTCAGGAAGGTCACCCGCTTGCCATCGGGCGAGAAACGCACGCCGCGCGGACTGGGGCCGGACAGGGAAGGCGAGGCATAGAGGCGTTCGAGGGTCAGTCGGGTCTGAGGCGGCATCTGGGTCCCGGCAGAGGGTTGCGGCCCGGCAAGTGACGGGACGGCCAAAGCGGCTACCATCAGTATTGCGCAGGCAAGGAAGCGGTTCATCTGCAGACACTATCCGGGATTCCGGCCCTGTCACCTTGACGTGCAGGTCAGCTGCGGGAAGCTGCCGGGAGCCTGTTTGCGCTCTTAAGGCAGCCTGCGAGGCGGCTTTCGCTTGATCTTCTCCGCGCACCGCGCCACATCGCGCGCTGATCCCGTTTTCTGAGCATTCTGAAGGAATCCCCGACCATGGCCGGTCCCCAATACGTCTACCACATGCAGGGCCTTACGAAGGTCTATCCCGGCGGCAAGAAGGTGTTCGAGAACATCCGGCTGAACTTCCTGCCCGGCGTCAAGATCGGCGTCGTCGGCGTCAACGGC
>DNFL01000101.1 GCA_003486945.1 Hyphomonas sp.
GAGCCGCCAATTTCCGCGCCGAGAAGATCCGTGCCCAGATAAGGTCGGAAAGTGGGCGTGGAGATCGCCTGGATGAGTTCGGTGCCGAGCGCCGGGTCGCGCATGGCGAGGGTGACGGCGGTGGGCAGGCCTTTCGCCACATCAATCGCGAAGCTGGGGCCGGACATGACGGCAGGCGCAGCCTCAGGCAATTCTTCGGCGAGCACATCGGTCATGAAGCGCGCGGTCGCAAGCTCGATGCCCTTGGAGCAGAGCACGACCGGTGTGCCGGGGCGCAGGGAGGTATTCAGAACACGGAGGGTGGCGCGCGTGTGCTGGGCCGGGGCGACGGCGAAGATGGCGTCGCAGGCGCCGAGGTCTTCGAGGCGCGTGGTCGCGCGGATCTGAGGCTTCAGGGGCACGCCCTTGAGAAAGACAGTGTTCTCGTGTGCCGTGTTGATCGCCTCGGCGACTTCAGGCTCGCGCGCCCAGATGAGGACGGACTGGCCATCCCGCGCAATCGCCTGCGCAATCGCCGTGCCCCATGCGCCGGCACCGATGACTCCGAAGGATTTGAAATGCGTTGTCATGAGTGCGTTGTGGCGCAGGCCGGGGTGGGGGGCAAGCGGGACGGTCAGCCCATCAGGCGGAAGGCCTGCGCGCTGAGCGCCGTTGCGCCGGCGACGAGGATCAAGTGCCATAGGAAGATCTGCCGGAAATCCTGGATCGATTGACCTTTCCAAGTGCCGTGCTCCTCGGTGACCATTCGAGCGAAATCCACGAGTTCGCGGCGGGGAACGGACGAGTTGATTGTGGTACCCGACGGTCCCGGACCGCTCACGACGAACGGCGTCTTGAGGCGGTAAAGGACCATGAGCGGCCAAAAGAGGCGCACGAAACCGTCGCGTGCAATCTTCGGCAGGCTCAGCAAGAGCGAATCGACCCGGCCCTTCGTGAGCCACTCCTTGAACAGTTCCCAATGGTTCGATTCTTCATTGTCGACGGTTAATAGATCACCCTTCTCGGCCCTCGCCATCGTGTTTCCGACGGAAAGGTACATCACCACAGCGTCGGCTAGGATGGCGGGGAACTTCACTCCGTAAGCCGCTGCCGCCTCTGCGATCTGTTCGAGTAAATCAGTCTGGGTTTCAACTATGATCAGGGCCCAGCCCTTCAGTTCGATCAGGTTGAAGAACTGAAGGTATTTGGCTGCGCCGATCATGGCGAGCAGGAAGACTGGAAAGCCGAACAGCGAGCTGATGGCACCCAGCGCCGTTCTCAACGAGGGCCAGAGCGTGCCCGCGAGCAGCCGTAGCCTGCCCGGAGAGTTCACATCGGTGGCTGTTTCCACAGCATCGCTGTCTTCGAGTGACCAAGTGTGTAGGTCGCCAAGGTAGAAGACCATGCCTTTTCCATCCGAGAACCGACCTTCAGTTTCCAGAAACACGCCGTCATAGGCCAACGACTCGACGACATCATCACCATCAAAGTCGATATAGCAAATGCTCAGCTTGCGGATGTCGAAAGGACCAACCGTCTCGCAGCGTGCAACCGTGTCGATGCCTTTGGCCAGGGATTTTGCCACGATAACAGGATTGGCAGGATCATCCGTAACCTGATCGACTTCGATGCTACGATCGCACTTAAGGAAAGTCTCGGGCATGTCGCCGGCGATCGCGGATATTTCAAAGTCTTCCTCATAGCCCCCGGCTTTCTGCCTGAAGCCTTCGCCGGAACCGTCCGGCTCGACCTCGATGACATGGACGAAGTTGTTGTTGGCGATCGCATTGCTGATGTGTTCGACATCATCGAACTCGAACCAGTTATCCGGCGTGCTGCCGTCGCTGCAGGCTGGCGGCACACCGGTCTCACGTTCATCCGTCTCCCAGGCCGTCATAAATGCGGCGAGATCTTCCTCGGGCCGGCCTTTCCAGTGGTCAAAGAACGCCCGTGTTACCCGGCCGCAAACGAACTCTCCGCACCAGCGGACTATGGAGATTTCGAAGTAGCGCGTCTCAGACACGTCCGGCCCACCTCAGACGAAAACGAACGTCGCGGTTTCATTCTCGGCAGTGATGGATACCTTGCGGCCCACGGGGCTCGCATCCTCGCGCAAAACCGCCAGCGTTGCGGCGTCGGCGCTGTTGGCGATGATGCGGCGGCCGTCCGGGAGGCGGGCGAAGATGATGCCGCGGTCTGGGCCGTCCTTGCCGTGGGTGACGGTGAAGGTTTCGAGCGTCGCTTCGCCGGAGACGATGGCGACTTCGACCTGCTGTTTCGGCTTCGCGGCGGGCTCGGCGGGCGTGAAGGATTTCGGCGCGGTGGTGGAATAGACGCCGGCGGATTCCTTCGTCATCCAGCCACCATTGGCGAGGATAAGGCCGAAGTTGCCCGGATTGGCGCGCAGCGCAGCGGACATCTCGGCTATTCCGTGCAAGGAGTAATTGTTTCCGGGCCCGCCGAAGAAGGGAAGGCCGCCGGTCAGCGTCAGCGCGCGCTTGTCGGTTTTCCAGTCGAGGCCGAGTGCAGCGGCGCCGGAGAAGACGGCGCAGGGGAAGCAGGAATAGAGATCGAAGTGCTGGATGTCGGCCTGTTTCTTTCCGGCCTGCGCCAGCGCGCGAGAGATGGCCGTGTCCATCGCCCAGGACCGGTCGAGCACGGGGCGCAGCGAGATGAGGTCATCGGCTGCATCGCCGCCGCCGTGGAGATAGACGCGTTTGGCTTCCGGCACGCCGAGATCGTCTGCCTTTGAAGAGGAGACGAGGATGGCCGCGGCGCCCTGGTTCACGGCGTCCTGCGCGATGAACCATTTCAGGAAGGGGTCGGCGTATTCATAATTCTCGCGCGAGGGCGTCGAGAGGAAGTCGACCGTGTGTTCGACGGGAAACTGCGAATACTTGTTCTTCGCGGCAACGGCGGAGAAGGGCTGGAACAATTCCGCCATGGCGCGGCGCTGGCCGGAGCGGGTGCGGCCTTCGCGAGCAGCGATGGCGTTTTCGAACAGGCCGTAGAAGTAAGCCGGCGCGACCAGGCCGTGCTTGATCTCCTCGCGCGACAGCATCATCGGACCCATACCACGATCCTCATACGGAGCATCCGCGCCGTCTGCCCAGTTGATTTCCACGCCGTGCTTGCGTGCGCCCTTCGAGGCGCGATTTGCTTCCGAGCCGGAAATGAGAACGGCGTCGACTTCGCCCTCATGGATACGGCGGGCAAATTCGTTGATCAGGGCCTGCGGGCTCTGCCCGCCGACGGTTTCGTAGACGAGGCGCGTTGGCTTTGTGCCGGTTTCGCGCGCGAGCGTTCCGGGCAGGTTGGTGTTGTGGCCGTGCGGATGGGCGGCGCGCCCGACGGAGTCTTCGAAGATGCGCACGACGGCGATGGTGTCGATGGCGGCGGCGATATTCGCGGCGCCGGTATCCGCGAGCGCGGCTTTCGAGGCCTCCGCCATCAGTGAGAGCGGCGAGGGCGCGCCAGCGGGGCCGGCTTTTCCGTCCCACTGGCTGAGGGACTGGCCGACGCCGATGAGGACCGGGAGGTCACCTTTTGCCATGAAATATTCCTCGCTGCTTGAAGCTATCCGCGCGGTTTAACGTGCGCGGAAAGCGGGCGCGAGGGGAGACGTTGGGGAAACGGTTCAGCTTGCCGCAGCGAGCTCCGCGAGGATCGCCTCGGGGAAGGCGGGGTCGAGGACGGCGGTGAGGTGGTTGCCCTTCAGTTGCCGGTAGCGCGCGCCGGGAATCTTCGCGGCGAGCGCGGCGCCGGAGCCGTTGTCGAGGTCCTGCTCACCCGTGAGGACGAGCGTGGGCACATCGAAGGTCGCGAGCAGGTCGGCGGGTGTGTAGGTGCGCGCGGAGAGGGCGCCGAGATAGCCGGCGAGCCTGCCACCGGTGGCTTTGGCGCGGGCGAGGATGGCTTTTGCAGCCGGAGTGTCGCGGCCGGCGAGGCCGTCTTCGATCGCGGCGCGGAAGGCGGTGTTGCGATCCTTGTTGTGCTCATCGGCCACGGAGTCGCCGATGCCGCCGAGGATGAGGCGGCCGGTTGTGCGGCTGAGCAGGTGAAAGCGCAGCGCGGAGATGGCCCCCATCGAATAGCCGACTGTGGCGAGCGGCGCTTCGCCAAGATGGCTCAGCAGCGCGATCTGGTCGCGCGCGATGGCATCGGCGGGCCAGCGTTCTGGCGGAGCGTCATAGGGCGAGGCGCCGTGGCCGCGCAGGTCGGGGGCGATAACGCGGTAGCCGGCGGCGGTGATCTTTTCGGCGATCTTCGGCTGCAGCCAGTTGATGTCCGCATTGCCGGAGAAACCGTGCAGTAGGAGGACGACAGGGCCGCGCCCGAGGTCGTGATAACAGATCGTGGCAGCGTCGAAGGAGGCGTAGGTTTTCATGCGCAGGAGTTAACGGGAAGGGTTCCGGGAGACAACTGCTCTGAATGGCGGACGGGGAAACGCAAGGCGGATGGCGCATGAAATGCTGTTGCAGGGCGGACAGTTTCAGGCTTCCGCAGCGATTTGGCCGCGTTGTCCGGATCGATGAAACTTCATCGATCTCCCAAACCATAACTTTCTCTGTTTCAGGTATTCTCGGCTCTGTTGAGGGTTGAAAAAAGAGTCCCGCGCCGTGACGTCACTGAAGCGAGCATTGATCATACTTTTGAAACAGTACCGGCTTCAGACCGGTGACATGGACCTTTGCCGGGCGCAGTTCCGGGAGTTCGTGCACCAGGTCCCGCTGATGTACTTCATCGTCTGCTGGAATGCGGTGGCGGTGGCATTCACCTATCGCAACGAAACGAGCCCTTGGCTCAGCCTGGTTTTCCCGGTGGTGCTGTGCGCTGTCGGTTGCGCGCGCGGATTCTGGTGGACCCGCAATGCCCAGACGCCATTCTCGGATGCAGAAATCCTGCGCCATATCCGCACCACGGGAATCCTTGCGATCGTACTCACATCCGCCTTTTCGGTCTGGACATTCCTGCTTTATCCGCACGGAGACCAGCAGACCAAAGCGCACCTGACCTTCTTCCTCGCGTTGACGCAGATCAGCGCGGTTTTCTGCCTTTTTCCGCTTCGCCCTGCGGCGCTTTCGGTTGCCACATTCTCCACAATACCTTTCCTGATCCACTTCGCTATCGTGGACAACGCGCGGATGTTGCCAGAGGCGCTTATGCTGACCCTGGTTGCCGGCGGCATGGTGTTCATTCTCTACAAGTACAATTCAACATTCTCGAAACTCATACGCTCACGGCACATCCTGCGCCAGCGCCAGCTTGAGACACAGAAGCTCAGCGATGAGAACCGGCAGATTGCGTTCACTGATCCGCTGAGCGGCCTGCCGAACCGGCGCGCCCTGCTTTCCCGCCTAGAGAATATCGCCGGCCGTACGAGCTGCGAGCCCGGGCGCCTGGCGATGGTGTTCATCGATCTCGACGGGTTCAAGGTGATTAACGACTTTCATGGCCATCAGTTTGGCGATCATCTGATCACGGAAGTGGGCCGCACGCTGAGCGCGTTGCACGGTGAACATTCGATGCTGGCACGCATGGGCGGCGATGAGTTCGCGCTGCTGATCGAAGAAGAGTATGCCGGCGAAGCGGCGCAGCAGTTTGCAGCAATGGCGCTGGAGCGCCTGACGCAGCCGATCACCATTCTCGACCGTCAGTTCCAGATTGGCGCGAGCATCGGCATTGCGATTGATGCTGAAGGGCTGACCGCGCCGTTCGAGCTGCTGCGTCAGGCGGACACGGCCATGTACGCCGTCAAGGCGAACGGCAAGCACGGCATACAGGTATTCGACAAGGTGCTCGACGAAGGCAAGATGTGGCGCCACCAGATCGAGCAGGAGATTGCTGCAGGTCTTGGCCGCTGTGAGTTCGATGTTGTCTACCAGCCGATCGTGGATGCGCGGACGGAGGCTGTCGTTTGCGTCGAAGCGCTGGTGCGCTGGCCGGGGCGTCCGGGAGGTCCTCTAACCCCGGATGAATTCATCGGCATCGCGGAAGGCAGCGGCACGATCCAGGCGCTCGGCATGTACGTTCTGGAACGCGCCTGCCGTGAAACGCGGGACGTTGACGGCCTGAACCTGAGCGTCAACGTTTCACCGACGCAGTTCAACAATCCGGATTTCTGCACCCATGTGCAGCAGATCCTTGCGTTGACCGGCTTTCCTCCGGAGCGGTTGCAGTTGGAAATTACCGAGCGCCATCTGATCGACTATCCGGAGCGCGCCTCGCTGGCCATCGATACGCTGCGAGACCTGGGTGTCCGGTTCGCGCTTGACGATTTCGGCACGGGTTTCACGAGTATCGCGTACCTGCAGTCCTTCGGCTTCAGCTGCGTCAAGATTGACCGCTCACTGACAATGCGTCTCGAGCATGATCCCAAGGCAGGTTTCCTGATCTCGGGCCTGATCCAGATGGCGCGCGGACTGGACGTCAGTGTCGTGGTCGAGGGCGTCGAGAATGGCGGCCTTGCGGCGACACTCCGGGCAACCGGCTGCCGGCAGCTGCAGGGTTATCATTTCGGGCGCCCTGGGCCGCTGCGGAACATTGTTGGCGAACAGCGTACCAAAACCGCCAGAGCGGCTGTGGCCTGAGTTGCGGAAGGACCGGATCGTCCGTTAGCGGACGGTAAGGCGCATTGCAGACCATTGTCCGCAATGCGCGCGGTTTGCCGCAAGCGTCAGAGAACGTCGAGCATTTCCGCGACCAGCGGATGACGTACCACATCGCCGGCTTCGAGGCGGATGACGGAGGCGCCGGAGAGGGCTTCGAGTTTTTCGGCAGCTTTTGCGAGGCCGGAAAATTCGGGCAGAAGGTCCGACTGTCCGGGGTCGCCAGTGATCACCATGGTCGAATGCCAACCCAGCCGTGTAAGGAGCATTTTCAGCTGCGTGTAGGTGCAGTTCTGCGCCTCGTCGATGACGATGAAGGCATTGTTCAGTGTACGGCCTCGCATGAAACCGATGGGGGCAATCTCGATGATGCCTTCGGCGAGCATATGTTTCAGTTGGCCGGGTGAGAGGCGGTCCGAGAGTGCGTCATAGAGCGGGCGAAGGTAGGGGGCGAGCTTGTCTTCCATGCCGCCGGGCAGGAAGCCGATCTGCTCGCCGGCTTCCACTGCCGGGCGCGAGAGCACGATCTTCGAGACCTTGCCTTTCTGCAGCGCCTCGACGGCCGTGCAGATGGCGAGATATGTCTTGCCGGTGCCGGCCGGGCCGAGGGCGCAGACGAGCGCGTGGGTGTCCATCGCATTCATCAGCTGGGCCTGGTTTTCGGAGCGGGGCTTCACGGTTTTCTGATAGCGCTGCGTGCGTTCGGGCGCCTGGGTATTGGTGATCGTATCGCCATCATCCGGATGCCATCCGCGCCGACCGCCTTCGATGGCGTGCAGATGCGGTCCCTTGCTCCGGGCCGGCTCGTCGAACCAGGCCGAGGGACGAACCTCGGTTGCGGTCTTCAGGCGCTTGGCTGCGTTGCGTTTACCCATGGGAGGCCTCCTTGGCTGCGGGCATGAAAAAAGCCGCTGGCGAAAATGCGCAGCGGCTCGGCGAAAAGGTGGAAGAGGCGGGGGCAGACCCCGTTGGCGGGCTGCCGGCTTCCGGGAGGGATACTCCCGGCGGTGAGGGAAGATCAGGCACCAAAACGGCCATTGCCTCTCCGAATCTACGACCCTTATAGAGTAGCACCATTATCTGAAGGTTAAGCGACATTCCGCTTACGAAATAAGTAACCTGTGAGGACGCCCAAAAAATGGCCATTTATGAACTGGATGGAGTCAGACCTACCCTGCCGGGCAGCGGCAATTACTGGATCGCCGGCAGCGCCGAGGTGATGGGCAATGTGATTCTACGGGAGAATGCCTCTGTCTGGTATGGCTGCGTGCTGCGCGGCGACAATGACCCGATCACGATCGGCGAGAACACGAACATCCAGGACCTGTCGGTGATCCACACCGATATCGGCGCGCCGGTGACCATCGGGAAGAATGTGACAGTCGGCCACCGGGTGATCCTGCATGGCTGCGAGATTGGCGACGATACGCTGATCGGCATGGGCTCGACCATCCTGAACCGGGTGAAGATCGGGCGGAACTGCATCATCGGCGCGAACACGCTGATCGCGGAAGGCAAGGAGATCCCGGACAATTCGCTGGTGATGGGCGCGCCGGGGAAAGTGGTGAAGGAAGTCTCCGAGGTGCAGCTGCAGATCATCCGGATGTCGGCGCATCATTATGTCGACAACTGGCAGAAGCACCGCGCGGGGATGAAGCGCGTGGATTGAAGCGCTCACGGATTGCCCGCCGTTACAGCCGATTCCAGCTTTTTACAGGTTTTCGCTGAGGGGGGCGTTCCAGGTGGTGCGCAGGGATTCGGTTTGGGGAAGGGGGAGGCCGGTCCAGCCGAGGCGGGCGTCGCGGGACTCAAAGATCATCAGCTGGGCGGTGGGTGGCAGGAGCGAGGCGATGGCGCGGCGGACGTCGCCGAGGACGTAGGCGGAGCGCAGGATGAATGTGCCTGGCATCGGCTCGGTGGCGCGGCCGAGGGCGGTGAGGGCTTCGGCGACGGCCTGGCGGTCACTTTCGGATACGCCTGGGCCACATATGAGGACGAAGTTGGTGGCTTCGGCGCGGCGGGCGGCGCGGGCCTCGAGGGCGGCCTGGATGCGCGGGC
>DNFL01000140.1:0-809 GCA_003486945.1 Hyphomonas sp.
ATTGATGTTGAAGTTCGCAAACAGATAATCCGGACGCTGCTGGAGGAACAGGAAGTCGTTTGCCGCGTCGTCGCTGGCATTGAAGACAAAGCTGAACGCGCGGGACTGTGATTTACGCGTGTTTTCGTAGCCTTCGACACCCGCCGAGTAAGTGATGTCGCGCGCGCTGGAGAGCGGTTGGACATATTCGATATCGAACGCGCCGCTGACGACCTTGTCGTCGAGATAGCTGAACGTCATCCGGTTGTCATTGTTGCCGCCGCCATAGATGTAGCGGTTGGCCAGCGTGTTGAACCCGAACGTCGTTTCGGATTCGTACGGCGCATCGCGGCGTGTCTGCGAAAGGGCCGTGCGCCAATCGAAGGTCCAGGGGCCACGGAAGTGCCGGCCGTTCAGCTGGCTGCTGTAGAGTTCGCGTTCGTACCAGGCCGTCCGGTCCTTGCGGAAATTGTCGCCTTGTGCGCCGCTGAAACCTTCCTGCGAGCTGGTCTGCTTCGTGACCTTCCGGACATAAAGATTGGTCCAGTCGATCTTGTCGTTGCCGAAATCGAGACCCATGCCGAACAGCGCATCGAGGCCGATATTGTTGTCGGTCTGCACGTAGTCGAAAGTGGAGAAATCGATGAGGTCGTTGTTGGATATCTGTGCGGTGTTGAGCTGGCCGTTCTTGGTTTTCCAGCCATTCGAGTAGCCGAGAACACCCACCACGCCGAGTTCGGCGCTTCCGATATCCATCGAACGCCCGCCGGAAATGCTATAGCTGCCATTCATCGGGATGCTGTCATTGTCCTGCAGCAGGCGCAGTTCGG
>DNFL01000140.1:1006-10616 GCA_003486945.1 Hyphomonas sp.
TGTCCTGCAGCAGGCGCAGTTCGGCATTCCGGAATGACTGGCCAATGTGCTGGATGTCATTCGGGAAGTTCACGTCCGTGATCCGCAGGCCTTCCGCCATCGCACGGCGCACCGGGGCAGGCAGCTTGCGGGTGCCGTTGTCAAATCCGAGGAAGTCAGTCTCCGAACCATAGTGGGTCAGGCCCGACTGGCCGGTCGTTTCCGTATTGTAGCTGCCATTGATGCTGATCTGCAGGAAGTTCTCTTCCGGCACGTTCAGGGTGCGCAGGTCAACGATACCGCCCCCGAATTCGCCGGGATATTCGACCGAGTAGGTCTTCTGTACCAGGATGTTTTCAAGGATCTTGGTCGGAAAGAGATCGAGCGGCACAACACGCTGCAGCGGTTCTGGGCTCGGCAGCGGGGAGCCGTTGAGGCGCGCCGACGAATAGCGTTCACCGAGACCACGGACATAAACAAACTTGCCTTCGGCGATATTGATGCCGGTGACGCGCGCAAGGGCGGCCGCAGCATCGGAATCACCCTGACGCGCAAGGTCTTCCGGCGCGAGGAACGCGGCGACTTCAGACGTGCTGCGCAGAACTTCCGGAATATACCGGCCAAGGACGACAACTTCCTTGAGCTTGAGATCCGATTCCGCCGCATTTTCAGCTTCGGCTCCGTTCTGGGGCTCTGCTTCGTTTTGCGCTTGTGCGAGCGATGGCGCGAGAACTGCGGTCGAGGCGATCAGCAGCGCGCGGAGAGACAGCGATTTGAGGTGCATGAGAGTCAGATCCTGATGGAAGGCAAGGAACGCAGAAACCGGAGACCCTCTGAAGGGTCTCCGGTTCTGTTTTGTCGCTGTTAGCAGCCCGGCTGCGTCGGCAGTCCGCAGCTCCAGCCAGCATACCAGGTGTCAGACGCGTTCTGGACCGCGCCGATATAAGTCGTCGGCGTGAGGAACTGCGTCGTTCCATCGATGGAGTTCACCGGAACACCGTTGAAGTTGGCATTCAGGCCTGTCGGGAACGCTGTCGGCGTCACGGCGTTTTCGTTTGCGCCGTTGATGAAGCCGTTGATCAGAGTGGAGGTTCCGGTCTTCACGTTGTTCGAACCGGCATCCACCAGTGCTTCAATCTGCGCTGCCGTCACGTTCGTGCCGGCCTGGAACGGAGTTGCGCCGCAGGAGAAGAACACAGAGTTGAAGGCCGGGCCGGACGAGCCGAGACCGTTTGCGTTCGTCAATGTCTGGGCATCAGCCATCTGAAGGCAGCTCACGCCGTTTTCCGAAGCGATGACAGAGTTGAACGTGCGGCCGATATGGCCGGAGTTGTGCACGATACCGGCGCGGCGTTGCTGCGCGGCCGTGTTCTGCGACCGCTGGATGATCGTCCAGTTGGCATAGGTCGGACGCGTGAAATACGAAGCCGAGGAAGCGCCGCGCGAACTGGTTTCAAAACCATAGTCGCCGCCGCCGGTGCGCTGGTAGGCTATGCCGAACTGTGCCGCACCGCTCCAGCCGGAGTCGGTGTCGAACTGGTCGTCGTCGTTGCCGGTCAGAACGATGTAGCGCAGGTTTACCGTGCCACCGAAAATCTCGATGCCGTCATCCGAGCTGTTGTGGACCTGCACATACTCGAAAGTCGTGCCATTGCCGACGCCGGCCAGGGTGATGCCGTTCAACTCGTTGCCCGGGGCAATTTCGAAGCCCGAATGCATCACGCGCAGGTAGCGGATACGCCCGCTATTGTCGCCCGCAAGCGTGCCGCCGTAGAACTGGTTGCCGCCTTCCACCTGGGCTTCGCACGAGGCGCTGGGCGGAGTGACGCCGACCGGGCAGCCGTCGCTGGACGGTGCGCGACCGAGAACGATCAGACCGCCCCACTGGCCGATGGAGTTGGCGCCCGTGGTGCCTTCCACGCTCTGCCGGCTGGTCAGGATGATCGGATTGGTCGAAGTGCCTTCCGCGAAGATTTGCGAGCCGCGGTTGACCAGGAGGTAGTCGAGACCCGAGTTGCCGAAGATCGTCACGCCCGGCTCGATGGTCAGGATGCCGGTCTGGCTGCCCGGGAGCGGGGAAGAAGCGCTCGGGCCGGCATCGGTGCCGACGCGCGTCTGACCGCTGACGGAGTAAACCGTGCCAGCGCGGGCCGGGACAACGAGGTTGCCGGTGATCAGGGACGGCAGCTGGCAGATGCGCTTGCTGGCGACCGTGCCGACGTTCGCGAAGCCCGTCGGGCAATCTGCAGCCGGTGTGCCCGGCGGCGTGGTCGGCGTGGTGGGGGTAGGGGTGGTTGGTGCCGGCGTCGAGGGGGCGGGCACAAACGAGCCGACGCCCGGCGAAGCAACGCCGTCCGCACCGCTGCAGGCGCCAAGGATCGCTACGGCGGCGCAACCAAGCAGCGCCGAGCGGAAGGGGGGGAATTTCAGCATAGAAGTCTCCGTCGTGATCCCGCGCGGGTGCACAGGCGGAGCCTTCCGCCGCGCTCTCTAGACGATGAGACCCGCCTACCCGCGGAGCCGACCCTTAAGAAGCGTTTGCAACAATTGCCGCAAGTTTAGATGACGGTTGAGTGACAAGAAGATTTGGTGCCCCAATGTTGCGCGCTCGCAACAATTACAGGTTCGTGTAGTATTCCGGTGGGAACATGTCTCCCCAGCCACGTTCGCGGAACCACTTGGTGATCACATATTTTGATCCCTTGCGAACCTTCATGCCATGATGGATCGTGTACGGATTAACGCTGCCGTCCGGATTCAGGTTGTTCCAGATCACCGCTTTGCCCTTCTCGGGCATGATCGTCTTTTCCAGCCGCCGGAAGCGCGTGCCGCCGCCTTCCTCGACATCATTCAGGTAGATCATGAACGTCCAGGTGCGCTGACCGAGGAACTGGCAGAACACGCTATAGTCATGCGACCCGGGTGCGAAGTAATCGTAATGGGCCTTGTACTCCTGATCGACGTCATACCGCTGGCCCTGCGTAACATCGGCATATGACCAGTGAATTCCGATGGCTTCTGCCATCAACTCGTCGAGTTGCATGATCAGGTCATGACCCAGCTGGCCGAGATCGGAAGTGCGCGATGTCCGGATCTTCGGATCAGCAAACGCATCCGCTGTCGTCGAGTCGCGCAGACGCTGGTCGATCAGACTGACGACCGCATCGCACACTTCCGGCACCAGGAAATTCCGCCACACATAGAGCTGCGCCTTCGGCGTCGGAACCTTCTGCAGATCCGGAAGATGCAAGGCCCGACGGGTGATTGCCGCTTGCGACAAAGCGAGGTGGTCCGCATCGGCAACCGGCCTGCGCCCCTCGAACGCATCCTCCATCAGAACGTGTATCTGCGACTCGCTCAGTCCCTTGAGTCGCAACTGGCGGCGCACTTCATGCGGTTCCACACCGGCGCGCAGGCGCACCCAGGTGAAGGTTACCAGATCTTCTTCTGTAACCGGGCTCATCCGCGTTTCTCCTGACCGGGCAGGGGCTTACGACGAAGACGTGACGTGCCTGTGACAGGCTTCCGTAAGTCGTGGAAAGATACAGTCCTTATACGGAATTATGGACATACTTGACACATAACGGTCATGAGCAGACTGTGACAGTTATGTTACACCGTGCCTCCATAACTCTGTCACTCCTGGCCCTGGCTGTTGCGGGTCCAGTCGTCGCCATCGCCCAGCCTGCTGCGCAGTCTGCAACCTCAACCGTAGCGCCCTCGCTTGACAGTTCTTTGCTCGACGAGGTCAACGCCTCGCGCCGCACTCTGGCCCTGTCCGCGCTTGATACTCATCTAGGCCTTGCTGGCGTTGCCTCGGCGCACGCCCGCGACATGGCGGAGAAGGGGTATGTCGGATACGCCGACACTGCGGGTGTGCCGCTTCTGGATCAGGTTCGCATCGCGGAGCGCCAGTCCCTGATCGGCTCCTTCGCCAGCAACATCGCCGTGCTTCCGGCAAGTGCCACCCCGGCGCAGATCCACGCGGCGCTCCTGTCTGATCCCGGCAACGCTGAAAACCTCGCCCGCGGATTCACACATGCCGGAATGGGCACCTATGAGGCGGATGGCCGTCTCTATGTTGTCCAGCTCTTTGCCCGCATTGACGGGTCGCTCAGCCAGCCTCTGCCGATGAAGCTTGCAGGCTCGACCCTGTTGCAACCCGCCCTCGCCAGCAGCGGCATGACAACGGTCGGCTGGTCGCTCGTCTCGGCGGAAGGCAACCTCGTCGCCCGCGGCGGCGGCAAGCGTATCCAGTCGTCCAGCGGTCAGCCGCTCGAGGGCTATCTCAATCTCGATGTCGCTGTCGGCACCGATATCTACTCCCTGCGCGGCCCCTACGTGCAGGTAGACTGAACTCCGGACTTTTCCGGCGTCCCAGCGAGGGCCGGCGTTCCCCGCGCCGGCCCTTTGCCGTCTCAGGCATCCTTCCATTCCGGCGCGCGGCGCTGCAGGAAGGCAGAGAGGCCTTCGCGGAAATCGCTCGTCTGTGCACAGAGGATCTGATTACGATCTTCGAGAGCTATGGCCGCTTCCATGCTGCCGGCATCAAGGTTCATGTTCAACGCCTCTTTCGAGAGGCGCAGGCCGAGCGGCGAAGTCGTCAGCATAAGGCCGATATCTTCCTGCGCCGCCGCTTCGAGCTGATCGTCGGGCACGACCTGCGCGACAAGGCCAAGTCGCATCGCGCGTTCGGCATTGATGAACTTGCCCGTCAGGATCAGTTCCGCTGCGACAGAAGCGCCAACGAGACGCGGCAGGAAGTAGGAGGAGCCGATATCGCAGCCGCCGAGGCCAATGCGGATATAGGCGCAGTTCATCCGCGCGCTCTCGCCTGCGATCCGGATATCTGAGGCGAGCGCCAGCGAAAGCCCGCCGCCGCAGGCCGGTCCGTGGATCAGCGAGATGATCGGCTGCGGGCAGCGCCGCATTGCCATCACGATTTCCGCAATCCGCCGCTGCGTGCCGAGCCCGCGCTGCACCGGGCCGGTGACAGTGTCATTTGCGCGGGCCTCGTTCTTCAGGTCTAGCCCAGCGCAGAAAGCGCGGCCTGCGCCGCGCAATACGACAATGCGAACATCTTTCCGGTCCGCCAGCCCGAGGAAATAGTCCCGCAGGTCTTCGATCAAGGCAGGGCTCAGCGCGTTCAGCGCTTCCGGCCGGTCGAGGGTTACCCACTCCACCGCGCCGCGCGTTTCAATCTTCAGCCGGGTTTCGTCTGTCATGTCGGCCCTCCCTTTGGGTCAAGTGTGCCGGGGAGAGACGGGCCTTGCCATCCCTGCCGCTGGGAGAAGGGTTGCGCACCGTCTCGCCTCTACCCAAGGTGCCGTTTTGGGAGGCGGCGCATGATCGAGCAGGCAGAAGATTTCCGCCAGGAAAGCCGCGCGCTGACACGCCTTCTCTATGAACAACCCTTCGCTGCCTTTCGCGAGCCAACCCAGTTCAAGGGCTGGACCTTCGTTGACGTGCTGCAACACCTGCATTTCTGGAACTGCATGGCCTATTACCAGCTGACGGACCCAGACAAGCTGCTCTGGCACCTGCAGGAGATGAAGGCTTCCGGCGGCTGGATGCGGGCCTATGAAAACTCGCTGCTCAGCCATCTGAGCGAAGGCGCGCTGCTGACGGAGTATGTCTCCTGGGCTGAATGGACAGCGGACATGTTCGCCGACGCCGATCCGAAGGCGCGCCTCAAATGGGCGGGGCCGGACATGAGCGCGCGCTCGTCGATCACCGCCCGCCTGATGGAAACCTGGGCGCACGGGCAGGAAATTTATGACTATTCGGGCGTCGTGCGCCAGAACGAGGACCGGATCAGCAATATCGTGATGCTGGGCGTCAACACCTACGGCTGGACCTACACCACGCGGAAATCCGAACCGCCGGGGCCGATGCCGCATCTAGTGCTGAAGGCGCCCTCCGGTGCGATCTGGACGCATGGCGAACCCAGCGCCACCTCGCGCATCGAAGGCCTTGCCGAAGAGTTCTGCCAGGTCGTGACGCAGACACGGAACATTGCCGATACGTCGCTGAAGCTGACGGGCGATGTCGCCGCCGACTGGATGAGCAAGGCGCAGTGTTTCGCGGGCCCGCCAAGCCCGCCGCCAACACCGGGCACGCGCTATACCCGCAAGGTCACCGCCGCCTGACAGGTGCTGGACAAGCCGCCGGGCTGCGCTACGAGACAAGCCAGAAACATTGCAACTGCCCGGAGGCGCGCTCATGTCCATTCTGCTTTACGAAAAAAAGGGCCCCATTGCCCTTCTGACGCTGAATCGTCCGGAGATGATGAACGCGCTGGGGCAGGAGGGTGATGGCCCCGCCGTTGCCGCCGTATGCGCGCAGCTGACGGCCGACCCGGAAATCCGTGTCGCAATCCTGACTGGTGCTGGCCGCGCATTCTCGGCCGGCGGTGACGTGAAGGCGATGAAGGAAAAGGCGGGCGCATTTGGTGGCAGCCCGGCAAACATTCGCGAAGGCTATCGCCGCAACATCCACATCATCGTCAAATCAATCTACAATCTCGAAGTGCCGCTGATCTCGGCCATCAATGGTCCGGCCATCGGCCTCGGCTGCGATGTCGCGTGCATGGCGGATATCCGCATTGCGTCGGAAACTGCGAAGATGGGCGTCACCTTCCTGAAGCTGGGACTCATTCCCGGCGATGGCGGCGCCTGGCTTCTGCCGCGCCTGATCGGGGCTTCGCGCGCTGCGGAGCTGCTCTTCACCGGCGACGTGATCGACGCAAAGACGGCGGCCGAGTGGGGCCTCGTCAGCAGCGTCGTTCCGGCGGACAAGCTCATGGATGAAGCGATGGCGCTGGCGAACAAGATTGCCCAGCAACCGCCTCAGGCACTGCGCCTTGCCAAGACGCTGATGCGTCACGGCACGACGTCTTCCTACGATACGATCATGGAGATGTCGGCGGCCGCGCAGGCGCTGATGCACGAGACCGAGGATCACATCGAAGGCGTCAACGCCATTCTCGAAAAGCGCGCGCCGCAGTTCAAAGGTAAGTAGCGCGCATGGCGAAAGCCGGACAGGGCGCGGCCCTTGCGGTTTTGCTGACATTTCGGTCCTACGGATGGGTTACGAGACCAATGCGGGGCTGAAGTGTGGTTGGAAGGGTCGTCTGGCCCCGTCGACTGGAGCCCGGCCCATCCGCATTGCACGCAGACCTCGCGGTCTGCCGGACTCGTCCGGTCCTCCGGTAAGCTACCTCCTTTGCAAGTCGCCGGGCGTCAGCGGTGAGTTTACACCCGCCTCAGACCCCGGAGGATTGGATCGCTGAAATCGCGGTAGTCGCGGGGCGTATCCCGTGGATGAGGCCAGACTTGTGCCTACATCAGGCGACGATACCGGCCTTGAACAGCGCTTCGATTTCGTCGGCGCTGCGCCCCATTGAGGTAAGCACGTCTTTTGTATGCTGGCCAACCGAAGGGGAGGGGCCTTTCGGCCCGTCATCCGCCCCCGGAAAGCGCACAGGCGAGGCCGGTGAGGCATAGGTCGACCCATCGCCCTTCGCACTCGGCGTCTGCACGATTGCGCCCGCTGCATAGGCCTGCGGATCCTTGGCAACATCCGCCAGCGTCTGAACCGGCGCCCAGGCGATCGATTCCGCGTCGAGGCGTTTCGCCAGTTCATCCATCGGATATGCACCAAACCCGGCATCCAGAATGTCGACTATTTCCGCTGATGCCGCCCTGCGGCCTTTCGCATTGTTGAAGCGCGCATCGCCAGCCAGTCCCGGCCGGTTGATCACGCGGCAGAGCGGCGCCCAATCCGTCTCTCCCTGACGGGCGACGATGCAGAACCACTTGCCGTCCTGAGACTGGAAGAAGTTGGAAATCGGCACATTCTGCTCACCGCGCCCCTTGGTGGAAGCGACCCTTCCGAAGAACAGCTGAATAGCGAGATCAGAACCCATCGTATAAAGCCCCGTGCGGAACAGCGACGCCTCGACAAGACGGCCTTTGCCCGTGCGCTGTGCTTCGACCAGCGCTGCGCAGATACCCGCGGCTGCAGCGATGGAAGTGGTGTGATCGCCAAACGCCGTGCGCAGCGGAAATGGCTCGCCGCCTTTCGGTATTGTCAGGCTCGCAACCCCTGTGCGGCTCCAGAAGCTCGCGACATCGAAACCGGGGCGGTCCGCATCCGGCCCATCGAGGCCGTAGCCAGTGAGCGAGCAATAGACGAGCTTCGGATTGAGCGCCTTCAGTGAGTCATGATCGAGTCCGGAGCGTGTGAGACCGCCGGGCCGCACGTTGGTGAGGAAGACGTCGGCGTCTTTCACCATCTCGCGGATGAGTGCCTGGCCTTCGGGTTTGCTGGTGTCGATGACGACGGATTTCTTGCCGCGATTGTCGAAATCAAAAACCGGGTTGTCCTGAATGTCCGTTCCGATCGTGCGGAAGAAAAGCCGGATCGGATCGCCGCCGGGCGGCTCGATCTTGGTGACGTCCGCGCCCCAGTCCCGCAGGATACAGCCGGCGCCGGGAGCCGCCATATAGGTCGCGTATTCGACGACTTTTATGCCTTCGAGCATTTGCTGGTCCTCCCGTTTTCTCCGAACGGGTTTGGCCCGTGAGGGCGGACTTGCCAAGTCTTACGCGGCGGCAGGGTCAGTCTTCGCCGGGACGTCTGGCGGATGATGGCAACGCCGCCAGTTCGCGGGCCTGACCCACCCAATTGTCGCGTTCTATGCGGCCTTTGAAATGGTTCAGCTTGCCATCGACATACGCAATATCTTCCTTGGTCCATTCCGCGACCTGCCAGAAGTAGTAGACGCCGACATCGTGTAGCAGCTCGGCGAGCATCGGACCGACGCCCACGATCTCTTCGAGGTCATCGCCCCGGCCGAACGCAGCGTGGGTCAGGAGGTTCGCTTCGTCGCCCTCCCGGCGGGCAGACAGGATCGCTTCAAGCTTACGGGTCGCGCGCGGCGGCGGCGTTGGCTGTGCGGGGCGCGGAGCGGACCGGGTATCCACAAAGGCTGAGGGCTCGGGGCGCGTACGGATGTCCAGATCAGGACGGGTGCGCAGGGAATGGTGCACGGCAGTGAGGCCGTACTCGATCGCGGTGAGGCGGTCTTCAAGGGCGCCGAGATCAAATCTGGATTCGATCGAGCGCAGGGCGAGGTCAATGCGGGTATAGTCCGGCTGCGGAAGATTGAGGATCGACTCCTGCAGGGCCGAGAGGCGGCGCTCCAGCGATTCCATCCGGCCTTGACTGCGCACTTCGGTGCGGATCGATGACAGCGAAGCGTCGACGGCTGCAAGCTGCGAGTAGACCGGCTCAAGGTCTATACCCTTGCGGGACAGCACATCGAGGTCGCTTTCGATACCGGCAAGCGTTCCCACCAGTACTTCTGCAGACGGACCGGAGGCAAGCCGGTGCTCAAGCAGCGCTAGGCGCTCGGCGATCGGTTCGAGGTCCGGTTCCGGGAAGCGGATATCGCGCACCGCCTGTTCGAGGGCTGCGGACTGTTTGATGGCGGCGTCAATCGCTTCTTCTCGTGCCTGGGCGGAGAGCGTGAGTTCATCTATCCGTTCCTGGAACCCGGTGAGCTGAGTTTCGAGAGGCGCGAAGTTTAGTTCCGGCAGTTCCAGATTTTCGACGGCAACCTGCAGAG
>DNFL01000174.1 GCA_003486945.1 Hyphomonas sp.
TCCGGAAGAAGCTGCACATCGAGCGCAAGCTGAAGGCGCTGCGGGAAATGTCCGCCGCCCTGGACGGGTTGATCGAACAGCAGAAAGCAGGAGCGTAACCATGAGCATCAGTCAGGCAGTCCTAGCCGTCGCCCTGTGGCAGACGCGCGAGTTCGACACCATGCAGATCGCACAGGCAATCGGCGCGAAAGAGGCGGATGTATGCCGGGCGGTCCACGCGGCGAGAGAGGCTGTAAGGTGCGCATGATCTGGACCCCGGAGATTGTGGAGAGGTTCAAGGAGATGGTCGCCGAGCGGCTGTCGTCCACGGAAATCGCAGCGCGTCTGGGCATATCGCGAAGCGCCGCCAGCGGGAAGGCGCACAGGTTGGGGGTCCAACTTATGGGCGGGCGCGGCGCGATGGATGGCAAAGGCAAAAGCCGAGCAAAGACGACGCAGCATAGGAAGAACAGCGTCATCAAGCAGAGCGCGCGAGTCCATGGTGTCATCGCGGCTGTCCCGGCGGCCGCCGCCGGCAATGTCGAAAGGCTGCCATGGTCGGGTTCCGCGCAAATGGCTGGGCGGCCTCTGGATCTATTGCGAGCCAACCAGTGCCGATTTGCTGTCAACGATGCGCAGCGTGGAGAGGAACACCTGTTCTGCGGCGCGCCATCCGATGGGGCGTGGTGCAACGCGCACCGGAAAATCGTCTATCAGGGCAAGACAGCATCAACGCTTCGCAGCGTGAAGGAGGCGGCATGACCACCATCCCTGACGACATGGTTGCGCGCGTGGCGAGGGCGACCCTAAAGGCCCGCTACTACGACTGCGAGCCGGAAATGTACGGCAACGATGTCGATGCGTTCTTCGCTGGGATCGACAGCGATCTGGTTCGTGACGCCGAGTATGAGGCCAAGGCCGCTATCGAGGCAATGCAGCCCGCCATCCTCGCCGCAGAAAAGCGCGGGGAGGAACGCGAGCGGGAGCGGTGCGCCAAG
The DNA here is from genome assembly GCA_003486945.1 of Hyphomonas sp. Taxonomy (GTDB): domain Bacteria; phylum Pseudomonadota; class Alphaproteobacteria; order Caulobacterales; family Hyphomonadaceae; genus Hyphomonas. The sequence goes on from DNFL01000174.1 coordinate 978, forward strand.
GTGGTGGACGAGTTCGCCGCTGACTATCGCGAGCAAGAAGCAAAGCACAAGGACAACCGGGAGCAAAGGTGGCTGGCTTACCTGCACGGTCTTCTGGCGTTCTCCATCGCCGCCGCCATACGCAAGGGATCAGACTGAATGACCCGAGAGGAATTCGTTAGAGGTTATGCGCTCCGCAGCGGGTTGGACGCGTCATGGTCCAGCCTCGGCTTTATTGATCTTGGCCATGGGCGTGTTCACGTCGCGCTCCCGTGCGGGTGCGGGGAAAACGATTGCGTCGGGTGGGCGATGGTGTCTGCCGAAGGCGTTCTCGGCCATTTGGAACTCTACGCGCCGGAACCGCTAAGGACGGCCTACTGCGACGCTATTGCGAGGGATCAGGCTGAATGAAGGCTTCCCGCCGCAAGTTCTTCGGCCTCATGGGTGGGGCGGCCGTAGCTGGGCCATCCGCAGCGAAGAGTGTTGTCGAGCCGCTTGTCTCGGCCGGAATGGCTGTGACTCCGTCAGGCTATTATGGTGGGGCCATCAAAGCCGCCGACGCGGCTCCTAACAAGGCGTCGCGTATTGCAAAATTGGTCAAGCGCCTGTCCGGCTTCCGGTCTCATGAGGAAATCGAACAAGAGCGCATCGACCGCCTCGATAGCGCAGCCAACATGTTTCGATACGAAGTTGACGCACTTCGTTCTGTGTCGGCGAGACACAAACTGTCGATGATCCGCGCGAAGTACGATGCCGTTGCAGCGGTGCGACAACGGTATTGGTGGGAATCTGAACTCAACGAATTGCGCGGGGAAAACTGAATGAAGCCAATCGCTCGCACAGCCGCACAGAAGCTGAGAGCCCGTCGCGCGGCACGACTTGCGGCCGATGCCGAAACGCGAGAGCCGAACGGTCGTCTATCCCGCCGTATTCAGGCCAAGGAAGCCCGCCAGGGCGAAACGGAGCGCGCCGTGAAGGAAACCGTCACCGAAGCCCGAATGCGCGTCCTAGGCCTGTCTGCGGCCGATTGCGAGCGCCCCGAGGCCGGTTCCGTCCTCGGCAGGCTGTATCTCGACGCGCGCAACAAGCTGACGAAGGCTCAATACGAGGCCGGCGTCCGCATGGGCGAGGACTTCGCGCGGTACTACGCCCTGACCGGCATACCGTTCCCTGCCGCCAGCGCCATCGATCTGACCCGTGTTCATGGCATCGGTCGCGATCCAAACCCGGCGGCAGTGCGCGCGGCATCCAACGCCGTCATGGCTATCGAAGCTACGCTCGGCATGGCAGACGAGTCCGGCCGTCCCGTCACGTCTGTGTGCAAGGCAGTGTGCATCCGGGATGAGCCGATCTACCACGGGCACATGATCGAGTTCCTGAAGCGCGGACTGCATGCGCTCGTGGAGCATTATGGAATACGGGGGGATGCGTGATGGGCGAGAGGTCATTTCCATTCGAGAGTATCAATCGCGACGGCAACAGGTATTCAGCCATGAGGATCGAATGCTGCAAATGCGAAAGTAAAGCATACTTCGTACAATCAGGCAATAAACGCTTGCCACCTATAGCGGCAGAACAGTATTTTAGGAACCATGGCTGGCGTGTCGGGAACGGGCCACGTGCTGATATTTGTCCAGAATGCATAAAGAAAGCGAAGCCAGCCTTAAAGGTCGAACCAATGGTTGAGACGAAAGCGAACGCTCCTCGTGAAATGGGCCGCGACGATAGGCGCATCATTACGGATAAGCTCGACGAAATCTACGATGAGAAAATCGGGCGATACATTTCCCCATGGACGGACGCCGCCGTTAGCCGTGACCTTGGAGTTCCGCGGGCGTGGGTTGCGGAGGTGCGAGAGCAGTTTTTCGGCCCTGAAGGGTCAAATCCTGATTTTGATGCCTTTCTTGAGCAGGCCGCCCCAATCATCGCTGAGATGAAGAACATGGCGAACTCGGCAAGAGTGCAACTGGAAGGCGTCAAGGCAATCGAGGGACGGATTGCTGACTTGGAAAGGCTCGGGCGGAAGATTGAAAAGGTGCTGGGGCGATGAACGACAATTTTGGGGCTATTTCTCCGTGGCCGTGGCATGTCGTAGACAAGGGGGGCGGTGTTGAAATGGTGGACGCAAACGGGGTGACGGTTTGCAGATTCTATACAGAGCCTGGGTATGGCGAGGTGTTCAACGAAGAAAATGCGGTAACAAACGCTGTTTTCATTCTTGCTGCGATGGGCGTGTTCCTCGCGACCAAATGATGGCCCCACGCCTCCTCCACAGGAGTAAGCCCTACGGCCAAGATTGAACTTGACAGCGTAAACATAACCGTATACCCGTCAGCGCAACTAGAGTGGCGCTATGCGCCTCAAGGGCTCGGCAGATCGCCGGGCCTTTTTCGTTTGCCCGCCCAAGCCGGATAATCGAGCGTCACTCCTGACCATAGCGGCGTGAGTGGCGGGCAAAGCCCTACAGCGAGGCAGCATGACAGTATTGCGATCCCCGCTTCGTCCCGTGCTGCGCTCGCCGCTCTATAGCCCGCTGGTAGGCAAGTGGGGTGGGGCCTTCTCGCCGTCCGCGCTATTCCAAACCGGTGACATCCTTCTCTGGTACGACCCGTCCGACCTCTCAACGATGTTCAAGGACACCGCAGGCACTCAGCCTGTGACCGCCGATGGCGACTCGGTCGCGCTCATGCTCGACAAGGGCCAGTCCGGCTACCACCGCGTGCAGGCCACCGGCACCTCTATGCCGAAGTACAAGACCGACGGCACGCTGCACTGGCTTCTCTACGACGGAAGCGATGATGGCAATTCCACGCCGAGCATCAATTGGGGGACCGATGAGGTTGCGATCTGCGCCGGGCTGACGAAGTCGAGTGACGCTGCAATTGGCGTCTTCGCTGAGCTTGGGAATGCTACTGGAAATTTTGGGTTATATTCACCTATTACAGCCTCATCGAACGTAGCCTTTAGAAGTCGAGGCACCGTAATCTCGGACACAGTGGCTACCGGGATCGTATCCCCAGTTACGGCAGTCCTCACAGGTCGGGGCAAAATCTCCACCGATCTGGCGACCCTCAGGCTTAACGGCTCGCAAGCCGCATCGTCAAGCTCTGACCAGGGCACCGGAGTGTTTGGAAACTATCCGCTGTATTTCGGCCGCAGGACGGGGGCCTCTCTCCCGTTCAACGGCAAGGAGTACCAGACCGTCATCCGCAATCGTCTGCTCTCAGCCGGCGAACTCGCATCCCTCGAAACCTTCGTAGCCGGAAAGACCGGCGTCACTCTCTAGGAGCTTCCAATGTCCGCAGTCCCCGCAATCCTCATCTGCACCGACGCCGTCAAGACCAACTGCAACCTAGTATGGGAAGCTACCGGTCGTGGTCCGAACACGTTCTCCGTCCCACTCGTGGCCGCTGACAACGAAGAGGCAACCTACGAAACCACTCCCACTCACTGGCTCGCACAGGACATGTCTGCGACTGCCGAACTTGCCATCACTTGGCTCGCAACCACTGACGGTGATCTCCCGCAGATTTCTGGCGTGTGGGGTGTCGACGGCGTGATTTCCGCCGAGGATGCTATGGCAGCCTGTGGCGGTGGCAACCTTCAGGTCTATTCGGCCGGCGGGCTGGTGGAGGGCAACGCCGCAATTGAGTGGCGTGATGCTATCCTTGCCGGTCGCAACCTTAAGCTCCGCCCCGACGAGCCGGTCTGACCCCACACCCTCGCCACAGGGCGGGCACTGACGAGCCGGCCGGGTATGTCGGCACGAGCGGCGTCAAGATTTTCGATCCGAACATCATCAATCAACGCGCCCGGCGCTGGGCAGGAATCTCCTGAGGAGACAACAATGGCAGTCACAGGAACGTTCAGCGGCACCGGCCAGTCGTCGGTCATCACCGGCCGCAAGATCGACATTGCCATGGACTTCGCCGGCACTGCTTCGGTCGATGTGGAACGCCTTCTCCCGAACGGCAACTACATCAAGATCGAGACGGCCATCACGGCTGACTACAACAAGGTCGCCGAGTTCCCGGCCAACGTCACCCTTCGCCTCAACTGCACGGCTTATACGAACGCGGTTGTGTACGTGATGCAAACCGGGCCGGAGGGGTAAGGCGGGCTTCATGCCTAAAGTAGGTTTGGATAGATCGAAGACGGGGCGGAAGAAGGGAACCCCAAACAAGACGACGGCGCTGCTGAAGGAAGCCATTCTCATGGCGGCTCAGAACGCGGGCGACGGCGATATGGTCGAATATCTGACGCGGCAAGCGACGATGAACCCAGGCCCCTTCCTTTCCCTGCTCGGCAAAGTCCTCCCGATGCAAGTCAACGCGGAAGTCGAGGGCGGCCTGACAATCAAGGTGGTGTCGGGTGTCCCGAGAGCAGGTGATTGATCTCGGCTACAGGGCGAGAGAGCAATTCGCCCCGTTCCACATGAGGAAAGAGCGCTGGGCCTGCATCGTCGCCCACCGCAGGGCGGGAAAGACGGTTGCTTGCGTCATGGACCTGATCGACGCGGCCCTTCGTTGCGACAAGCCGAATCCGCGCTTTGCCTACGTCGCGCCTTTCTACACCCAGGCCAAGGATATCGCCTGGTCCTACGTGAAGCAGTACGGCGCCCCGATCCCCGGCGCATCGATCAACGAAAGCGAGTTGAGGCTTGATCTGCCGAACGGCGGGCGGGTGAGGCTCTACGGCGCTGAGAACTACGACCGCCTTCGCGGCCTCTACTTCGATGGCATCGTGCTTGATGAATATGCGGACATGGACCCGCGCGTCTGGCCTCAGGTTGTAAGGCCGGCGCTTTCCGACCGCAGGGGCTGGGCAACCTTTATCGGCACTCCAAAGGGCCGTAACGACTTCTGGCGCATCTGGAATGGCGATGCCGAAACGGGATGGCCCGGCGCGCTCAATTCCGACGAATGGTTCCACCTGATGCTCAAGGCATCGGAGACGGGCATCGTTCAGGATGAAGAGCTTCGCGACTCAAGGCGCATGCTCTCGGCTGACGAGTACGAACAGGAATACGAGTGTTCGTTCGAAGCAGCCATCAAGGGCGCGTTCTACGCCGAACAGATGAAGCGGGCGAGGGTAGAGGGCCGCATCGCGCGCATTCCCATCGAGCGCGGCCTTGGCGTCTGGACGGCATGGGATTTGGGCGTCTCGGATTCGACGGCGATCTGGTTCGGACAGACGCTCGGCCGGGAAGAGCGCATCATTGACTATTACGAGGCGAGCGGCGTCGGGCTGGACCATTACGCCAAGGTGCTGCGAGACAGGGATTACGTCTACACCAAGCACTATTTCCCGCACGACGTGGCGGTGAAGTCGCTTTCGACGGGTGTGACGCGCGTCGAAACGCTTCGCGGACTTGGCATCGAGCCGACCATCGTTCCCCGCCATGCGGTCATGGACGGGATCAACGCGACGCAGCGCTACATTGACCGGTGCTGGTTCGACGAAGAACGGTGCAAGCGCGGTCTGGAAAGCCTGACGCAGTATCGCAGGGACTACGACGAGAAGCAGCGGGTGTTCAAGGTTTCCCCGCTTCACGACTGGACATCGCACGGGGCCGACGCATTCCGCATGCGCGCCGCGATGGCAGCAACAGACATGCCGATGCCCAAGGGCCGCTATCAGGGCCGTGGCGCATCTTCATCCTCGTCCTGGATGGCCGGGTAAGGAAAATCAATGGCCGAAGACGACTATATCGCCGACGAGTCTTCGTCGGACGGCTCGGCCGTGTCCGATCTGGATCGAAAGCTCAAAGGCTGGGTGAAGCAGGATCTTCGCCATGCCCAGGAATGGCGCAAGGAAGCCCGTGAGGATTTCGAGTTCTATTCGGGCGACCAGTGGTCGGATGAGGACAGGCAGGCGCTGGCAAGTCAGATGCGGCCCGCCCTGACGTTCAACCGCGTGGCTCCTCTGGTCAACGCCGTGGTCGGTTCGGAGATCAACAACCGCCGCGAGGTCCGCTATATCCCGCGTGAGCAGGGGGACGCTCTGGCGAACGAAGTCCTGACGGCGGCCGGCGAGTGGTTCCGCGACGAATGCGGAGCCGAGGACGAGGAGTCGGACGCATTCGAGGATGCCGTGATCTGCGGCATGGGCTGGACGGACACGCGGCTCGATTTCGAGGTTGATCCTGACGGCGCGCCTGTCATCGAGCGCATGGACCCGCTCGAAATGGTGTGGGACTGCAATGCGTCCAAGCCGAACCTGACGGACGCCAACCGTCTCTCGCGCATCCGTGACGTGTCCTACGAAGAGGCGTCGGAACTGACGGGCGTCAAGGACAAGAAGAAGCTTCATGCCGCATGGGTGAAGGGCATCGGCGACGCAAAGCCGCATGATCAGGACGCTGCGGACGACTATGACGGTTCTCAGGGCGACGCGACGGGCGATCTGCCGAAGAAATGCACGTTGGTCGAAATCAGGTGGCTGGAGCGCGAGGCGTACTTTCGCGGCC
>DNFL01000128.1 GCA_003486945.1 Hyphomonas sp.
GCCCGCGCAGTCCCCGGCCGCCCCCGGGGCAATGGGCGGAGCCAGGCGGCAGAAAGGGCCCGCGCGGAAACAGGGGGGGGGGGGGCTTTCTGCGTTCAGGTTGCATGTTTGAGGGGAGGGGGAAAATGCGCCTGCGCGATTTTCCCCCTCCAATCCGGCGCAGACGCTGGCAGCATCATCCCATCACGAACGAACTGAAGAAAGGAAACCAGTGATGTCCGGAAAGATGCCGACGAACCCCGACGCAAATGATGAGCACGTACTCCTGAACGTTCAGGAAGCCGCTGCTTTCCTTCGGCTCACACGCTCGACCCTCGATCATTATCGATGCGAAGGAAAAGGCCCGATTTATCGCAAGCACGGCACCCGTGTTTTCTATACGCGGGCGAGCCTGATCGACTGGTCCGGGCGCCGTGAATTCTCATCGACATCCAGCCGGGCAGGGCAATCCCGATGAAATCCGGCTACGCGCTCGCGCTCGTGCTGGGCGGATCGGCGGCGTTGTCTGGCCTCGTTTTTGATCCTCCGGCGAAGGTCATCTGGAACCGGACAGCGAGCGCGCCAGAAGGGCTTTACTGGCTGAGAGACGAGCCATTCACCAAGGGCCGATGGGTCGTTCTCTCAGCCAGGAGCGGGCCCGCGCAATGGGCTGAGGCGCGTGGATATGTGGGTAAAGATTGGCCACTTCTGAAGCGAGTTTCAGGGGTTCCTGGAGACGAAATTTGCCGCAAAGGAGTGGATGTATTCATCAATGATGAGCTCGTGGCGAAAGCGCACTTGTCGGATGAAAAAGGCAGCGATCTTCCGACCTGGGACGGGTGCGTCACGCTGAGGAATGGCGAGCTGTTCCTGCTCTCGCCGCACCCGTCCTCTCTGGATGGGCGCTATTTCGGAGCGGTCCGCGAAGCGGACATTGTCGGCATTGCGGTGCCGGTCTTCGGTTCATCCGTTCACGGGCAATCTGCAGAGTAGGGCAAAGCGGTGCAAGCGGCTGCAAGGGTGGGGAGGGCGGACCCGGTTGGGCAAGTTAAAAGAGCTGGCGCCAGGCTCTGCCTTGCACCTTGTCTGCACAACGATTTTTCGGTGCCTCTTGCACCGGGTCGAGACGCCGGGTTTGCCTTGATCTTCAGTGTTTGCAGCAGGTTCAGCTGGCGCCATATCCTGATTGGGGAATCTTCATATGACGGATGAGTTCGAGCCGCGCCTCGGGCGGATTGGAGACCGGGCGCGCCGCGGCGATCAAGGGTTTGCAAAGCAGCTGAAGAAGGCGTCGGCCCGGCTTGGCCGCAAGACCGTAAAAGTAAGGTTCAGCGGTGCTGGAATCGGACGCGGAGGAGCGAGTGCGCGGTCGATTGAAATGCGCACTCAGCGCCTGCCTCGATTCCGGATGCGAAGGGTCATCGTGAAGACCCATGTTTCCAGGTCGCCGCGAGGCGGCGGTGCCGGTGCGCTCAAAGCCCATCTCGGCTATCTCCAGCGCGACGGCGTGGAACGCGATGGATCTGGGGGGCAGATTTACACGCGGGACGGTGTGGTACCGGATGCGAACGCATTCGTAGAGCGCTGCGAAGGCGACCGGCACCAGTTCCGGCTGATCGTTTCAGCAGAGGACGCCGGGCAGCTTGGAGACCTCAAAGACACCACCCGCGCCCTGATGGCACAGATGGAATCTGATCTCGGGACGCGCCTCGACTGGCTCGCGGTTGATCACCACAATACCGGCCATCCGCACACGCATATCGTGATCCGCGGCAAAGATGCGGACGGAAAGGATCTCGTCATTTCGCCGGAATACATCAAGCAGGGGCTCGCCTCCCGCGCTCAGGACATCGTTACAGAACGCCTTGGTCCGAGGCGCGATCTTGAGATTGCACAGGCGCGGCAGAGCGAGGTGACACTGGAGCGGTTCACGGGCCTCGACAGGAGCATCCTTGCAAAAGCTTCGGGGGCTGGCGTCCATATCAACGAAGGACATGATCCGCGTGGCCGGTTCGAGGAAGCGCTCTTACGGGCACGGTTGCGGCATCTTGAAGTTCTCGGACTTGCTGAGCCGGCCGGGATGAATGCGTGGGCCCTTAAACCTGATTGGGAAACGACGCTTAAAGCGCTGGGGCAACGCGGTGACATCCTGAAAGCCCTTGCAGCGAAGAACCGCGATTCCGTGCCCGACCAGAATCTGCGCAGGTTTGAGCCGGGAACGCGGGGACAGGAAAGGCTTTTGGGCTCAGTCGTGGCATCTGTTCCGGAAGACGAACTCCGAGACCGGCGAAGCCTCGTTGTTCAGGATTTTCACGGGACACGGTGGATCGTGGATGTCGGGCTCCGGGAACCTGGAACAATCCCGCCGGATGGCGCTGTCGTCGAGATTACATCGCGATCGCCAAGGCTGAGAGAGATCGACGCGTCCATCCTTAGCATCGCGGAACGCTCCGGCGGCCTGTATTCCGGAGCGCTACACATTGAAGCCGATGCAACAGCAACGCCAGCCTGGCGGCAAGGACATCTCCGGCGGCTGGAAGCATTGAGGCACGCTGGCATTCTTGAGCGTGCGGCAGATGGAGTTTGGCATGTGCCAAAGGATTTTGCACGGGCCGCGGTCGATTACGAAGCAGCGCGGACGGGGCGGCTCGAGGTTCAGGTTCAGTCCTGGCTTCCGCTCATGGAACAGACCAGGCATGCAGGGCTGACCTGGCTCGATGCGGCGGGAGCTGGGGTGCCCGGTGATCGGTTGGCGAAGGTCCGGCAGGCGCGTCTCGCCTTTTTTCGGGAGAAGGGTTGGCTTGAACACGGGGAAAGAGAGGCGGGTGAGGACTTGCGAGATAGGCTGCGCGTCATGGAGCTGCGGAGGGCGTCAGGCACCCTTGCTTCAATAACAGGGCGCGCCGCTGTGGAGCTGGGGCCGGGCGACAGGTTTGAAGGCAGATTCGAGAAGGCGATTGATCTGGGGCAGGGAAGGATTGCTGTCGTCGGGAATGCGAAAGAGTTTGCGCTCGTGCCCTGGCGGCCCGAGATGGAGCGTCACCGGGGGAGGGATATGGCGTTTAGACGGACCGCAGCGGGCGTCAGCTGGACGATCGGGATTGAGCGGGGATTGGAGCGGTGATCCGCAAGCGCGTAATCGCTCCTCATTGGGACTATCGGTCCAACGTTTGATCCATGTCGAAGCAGGGCACTTAGCTTCCAAAGTGTTACGGCAGCAACGGGCGCAACGGCAGCGATTCGGTATTGGAGTCTACCCCGACCGAGATTGTTAAGGTTTCCAGGACGCCCGCCATGCGCAGCCGGTTGCCCCGGGCCCGGTGGCGGGCGTCCTGGAAAGCTCAAGGCCTGACGCGCGGGTGGCTGGCACTCTATGGAGATTTGAAGCATGGAGATTTGAAGTGATCGCCTGGTTCGACGGTGGCCAAGGATTGCGCTTCCGTGTGCATATTCCGTCTCGACACGGCGCGCATATTGTGGATTTGACGAAGCTCTGATGTGTCGCGGGCACGGCTTGTCTCGCGGCGTGTTCGATCAGGACATAGGTTCCCGGCGCCGCCGGTGATGGCGAACGCGGGGACGTCGGCAAGAGTGATCTGAGCGGTCGTCATGAGCTGTCCATCCGTTCCTGTGGCTGTCGCTTGAGTTGCGATGCCGGGGTCACCAGTTCGATCAGGACCATCCGTCCACCGCAGCACGGGCATGGTGCCGGTCCGGGCGCCGGCATCTGTGTGGCCGGCGTAGGTTCGGAGATCGGATCTGGCGGCGGCATGCGATCGGCGAGCAGGCTGCGTGCCTTCGCAATGGCGGCGCGGCGCTGGGTGTTGGCGAGAAGCCCGACATGCCGGATGCGGTGGAGGCCATTGGGCAGAACGTGTTGCAGGAACCGCCGGGCAAACTCGCTGGCGGCGAGCGTCATGGATGCAAAGCGCGCCTGACCTTCGCGGCGGTAGTCCTTGACCCGGAACGTCACCCGCGTTCCGTCATAGGCTGTGATCCGGCTGTTCGAGATGGTGATCCGGTGAGTATAGCGGGCGAGATATGAGAGGACCTGGTCAGGCCCGGCAAACGGGCGCTTGGCATAAACGACCCAGTCGCGCCGGCGCTGGCTCTTAAGGAAGCTCGTGAACGCTTCTGGGTCTGCCAGCTGGGCGAGATCGCCGTGGAAGCTGAGCTTGCCGGCGGCATGGAGGTCGGCGAGCCGCTCGCACATCAGTCTACGGAACAGGCGTGACAGCACCCTCACAGGCAGGAAGAAGTCGCGGCGGCAGTCGACCCAGCGCTTGCCATCCGGCGACAGGCCGCCGCCGGGCACGACGGCGTGGATGTGGGGATGGTGGGTCATTGCCGAGCCCCATGTATGCAGGACCAGGGTCGCGCCGAGCTTTGCACCGAGATGCCTGGGATCGGCGCCGATGGTCATCAGGGTCTCGGACACGGCCTTGAACAGGGCGTCGTAGACGACACGCTTTTTCTGGAACGCGACGCGCGCCAGCGGCGCGGGCAGCGTGAACGCAACATGGTAATAGGCCACGGGAAGCAGGTCCCGTCTGCGTGCCTCCAGCCAGTCATAGGAGGCGGCCGCCTGGCACCTCGGACAATGCCGTTTGCGGCAGGAGTTATAGGCAACGTCCACAGTCCCGCAGTCCTCACAGTGTAGCACAAGAACGCGCCCGAATTCTCGTCCACAACCGGCCACGAGAACCCATCGCTCTGCGCTGCCAGCAAGTCTTCGTAGCAGAGCGCGTTGACTATGCCCGGCGTGTGGGCCAGGCAGTCGCTCATCATCACGAATTTCGTCACGGTCCGCATCTGCGGCACAAGTCTCTCGACGAGAGGCAAAAAGGTCTTGTCGAACAGCAGCACATCCGGTTCCGCCTGGTTCAGGATGAATACGATCTGCTCGTCGAACAGGCGTGGATTGACGGTTTCAATACGGCGCCGATGCCGGGCACGGCATAAAAAAGTTCAAAATGTCGATGCGTGTTCCAAGCCAGGGTCGCGACCCTGTCCGCCGGCTTCACGCCGAGCGCCATCAAAGCTTTTGCCGCGCGTTCGGCGCGCTTTAGTTCGAGAGCGTACGTAGAACGCGCTTCCGGCTCGTCCACGAGCCGGGAAACGACTTCAACCGAGCCATGCGCGTTGGCCGCATACTTCATGATGTCAATGATCTGAAGTGGCGGGGACTGCATGAGGCCCGTCAGTCCAATTGTCCGACTTTCTTCTGTCACGTGCTTTTTACCCGGGTGAATGGAGTTTCTGAACTTTTGCGCAGGCGACTGTATCGTTGTCGAGTTACGCGTTGAAAAAATCTGTGATGATCCCGAACGCCTCATCTTTTTCAGGCGACGGCAAAAAGATACAGGTGCTCAGACTGGTTCTGTTCTGGCCTCAATAGGAATTTCCTCGCTGGACACGGGTCTGTCACCGAAGGTGACCGGGACGCGGCGCACGTCTTGGTTAGACACGCTACGTGCATTTTTCTGCACAAGTGGAGTGGAGATTTTCTCTTGGTTGATAGTGTTGAACCTGTTGATTGATTGGGACTGTGAGGATCACGTTTCTGCAGGTGATGTCAGTTCGAAGGAGTCTGGGATTCGGTGTCTACTGCCTCCAGTGCTAGCTGGATAAATTCATAGTCTGACCATTTTCCCTGATCTCCCCGCAAGACTGCTGCCAAATCCAGTTCCGCAAGACGCACGATCGTTACGCCAAGCGAGGGGATGACGTAGAGCCTTTGATCGCCGGCTCCTGCTGCGACGACCATATCAGCGGGAAGGAGGTCAGCATGATCGTCTATATCGGTTGTCGCGGTAACAGCATCCTCGGACTGTGAAGTGCGAGGCAGCCACCAGGATAGTCCGTAGGCTGCATTCGCGGCACTGCCTTCGAAGAGTGATTCAAAAGTATCAGGATCAACAATCCGGTCGCCCTCAATCCGGCCACCACTGTGCACGAATTCTCCGAACTTTGCCCAGTCGCGGGCTGACATGACCACTCCCTGAGGCATAAGGGGCTTTGTGTCGGGCCCATTGCGCCATTTGTAGTTCTCGATCCCGAGAGGCGCAAATAGACGCTCTTCGAGGTATTCTTTTGGCCCGCCTGACTTGCCAGATGCTTGCAGTTTACGGCGCATAACTTCACCAAAAATCTGGGAAGGGACAGGCCCATAAAGGAATCTTGAGCCAGGTGGAGCGGTGATGTCGCTCGCGACCGCTTTACCGTAGCCGGGCGGGCGTCCGACGCGACTTTTGTGGCCGCTGGTCATCGAGAGGAGATGACGCAGGGTTATTTTCTCACGTTGCGGGTCATCCTGCCATTCGGTGAGCGTGGCTGCCGCGGGCTCGTCGAGTGACAATAACCCGTCTTTTACGGCGATGGCGGCCATGATGCCAAGAAAGCTCTTTGTGCCCGACCATAGTTCGTGAGGTTGATCCAGCATTGAGCGAGGGCTGCTGCAAACTGGCTCTCCGTCTTTCAAGACAAGAACCGCCAGACCGCGGTCTGCGTCAGACATTGCAATCGCCCGTTGGCATGCATCAGATTTGCGAGCGGTTTCAGCGGGAAGGGATTGAGCTGCACAGGAAGTTGCTGAAAGAGCCAGCACAAGAGACAAGGTTCTAAGCACTTTTAAACGCACCTTTATTGAATTATCGATAATTCTGCCTTCAAAAAGTGATTTGGGCTAGATGCAATTTTGAAAAGATGGACAAACGGCGTGGCAGACCAGCCAGACGAAATACCCCAGGAAGCAGCAAACGATGCGCTTACCCAGGACCGTGTCATCGCGGCAGCCTTGATTGACGATATTGTAGAATGGCGCATTCCGCCCGGCTCATGGATCCGGGAGCGGGAGATCGCCAAGCGTTTCGAGGTGTCGCACGCGCCCGTGCGTGAGGCATTCCGGCAAGTTGCCAACATCGGACTCGTGGAAGTCGTTCCCTGGCGCGGGGCCCGTGTCGCGGCGATCAACAAACAGGCGACAATAGAAATTCTAGAGCTCTGGAAATCCCTGTTCGGCGTCGTCTGCCGGCTGGCTAGCCAACGGATGACTGACGGCGAAGCGGACCAGCTCGTGGCGCGGGTCAAGGAATTTACCGCCATCGCTCATGCGACGCGGAATACGTTCGAGCATCTCGCGGTCTCGAACCGTATCGGTAGCTATATTGCGCACTGTGCACGCGCGCCGCAGTCAAAGCTATTGCTGGACCGCGTTGCGATTGTCGCCAAATGGCAGCACCGCGTCATTTCTCAAAAGTTCCTCGAAGACTTGCCCGTCGCACCGGCACTTAAGTCAGCCGAAATTTATGAGCAGCTTTGCGCGGCTATTCAGGCTCGGCAGGCGGAGAAGGCTGACAAGCTTGCGCGGTCCTTGATTGGCAATCTGCAGGATTACTTCCAGGAAGCGCTTGCGACCTATCTAGATGGGCAGGCTGACCCTCTTCCGCAGCGAAAAGTGCCGCGCCGGAAGTAGGCTGACGAATTCTGCCTTCCGTGTCCGTCGTTCATTCGGCGGGCCACTCCTGTTTCAAGATTCGCATTCGAATCCTCTCGCATCGTTTTGTTCGACGAAGACCAAGGGCGCTTGACAGATGCTCTCAAATATTATCGATAATTCAAAATTATCGATAATATGCCCGAACGGGCGCTTTGGGAGGAACTTATGCTTCGCTTTATGCTTTTCGCTTCAACCGCCATGACGGTGGCTGCGACCGGGATTGCACCGTCTGTGGCGCAGGTGCCGGAAACTGCAGCTGCGCCCGCGCCGGCTGACGGCGCAGATCCGGCAGACGAAGAAGTTCGGCTTGGCGAAGTTGTGGTCACGGCGCGGCGTCGGGAAGAACGGCTTTCCGAAGTGCCAACCGCTGCCTCGGTGATCGGCGGTGACGCACTGGCCGAGCGTGGCGGCGCCCGCACCAGCGGCGAGCTGCTGGCCGACCAACCCAGTGTTCGCTTTAACAATCTCAACTCGTCGGTGACGTCTGAGTTGTCCATTCGCGCTTCATCGACAGCTCGCGCTACAAATGGTGATCCCAGTGTCGGGCTTTACCGGAACGCGTCCTATATCGGCGGAGGCGGGATCGGCGGGCGTAACTTTGCGTTGATTGATTTCCTGGATATCGGCCGCGTTGAAGTTCTGCGCGGGACGCAAGGTGCGCTCTATGGGCGCAACGCAGTGGGCGGCGCAGTAAACGTCGTTTCGGCCCAGCCAGAGTTCGAAACGTCCGGATATGTTCAAACGCAGTACGGTATCGAGAACGAAAACATTCGCGGTGAGGGCGTCTTCAACACGGCGCTTAGCGACACCCTCGCAGTGCGATTCAGCGGCTTTGCGGTGGGGCAGGAGTCCGGCTTCTTCTACAATCCCGTCAATGACGTCTATTTCGACAGGGAAGAAGGCCACGGCCTTCGAGCGCAATTGCGCTATAGCTCGGGTCCGCTGGACTTGCTCTTCCTTGCAGAGACGCAAACGCTCGAAACGCCTTCAATCCACTACCAGATCGAAATTCCTGCCGGAACGCCGGGCTTCCCCGGTGGTTATATCCAAGACCGGTTCAACTATCCTTGGAACACGCCGCCTTCCGCCGAACAGGATGTGGACTCATACCAGATCGTCGCGAAGTACGATCTCGGCGGGGCGCAGCTGAACTCTACCACACTCTACCGTGAGCGCGTTTCTGCTTACGATCTCGATGCAGATGCTATCAATGCGCAGGAACGCGCCGATGCTGTCGCGGCCGGAAACATTCTGGCTGTCGTGCCGCTTGACGTGAATTCTGCTGCCTTCGTGCGGGATACGACGACCTCCTTCAACCAGGATATCCACCTTACCGGAGAGGCCATCGGCGGCCGGCTCGACTGGCTTGCCGGTATCGATCTTCTTCTCCTGGAAAGTGACTACTCGGTAGAGAACGCACGGACCCCCACGATGGCCAATCCATCGACAGGCAATATCTCGCCGGTCAATCTCGAGTACAATTCCTACGCCGTGTACGGATCGCTTGGTTACGATCTTACGGAGCGGTTGAATCTAACGGGTGAACTTCGCTTTACCCAGGATGACCGGTCTCTGAGATCTCGCCTGTTTGATCGCGGAACTGGCGCACCGCTCGGCGGCGCAGCCAGGGTGATCGACGCCAGCATTGACCCGAGCAATCTCTCCTACAACGCAACCGCCGCTTACAAGCTGACCTCAGATATCCTGACTTATGCCAAATTCGGCACCAGCTATCGCGCAGGCGGATTTAACACTAACCTCGGTGATCCAAGACAACCCCGTCCGATCGACGCCGCCTTCGATGACGAAACCTCCGAGAGCTACGAAGTCGGCCTCAAGGGCACGCTCGGCAGCCGATCCTATTTCGCTATCGCCGCCTACATGACCAATCAGGAAGACCTTATCGCCCAGACAGATAACGGCTGCGCACTGACAAATCCGACATGTCCCGTTGCGGCGACATCTTTCCTGACGAACGCCGGAGACGCAGAAAGCCGCGGGATAGAAGGCGAGATTTCGTCTTTGTTCGATGTGGCCGGTGGCAAGCTCTACACGGGTTTCAGCCTCTCGTATCAGGAGGGTGAAGTCGTTAGCGGCAGATTCGATGGCCTTGACCTTGCACAAGTACCCGAATGGCTTGGCTCTGCAACGCTCAACTATCGCCGGCCCCTTGGTGACGATGCGGAAGCCTTTGCAAACCTTGTCTACACGGCGCAGACGGGTGGTGTTCAGGAGTTGTCCGCTACGACGGTGCCGCTCGACGATTTCGGACTTCTGAACCTTCGCCTCGGGGCGCGTTTTGGCAAGGTCAGTGTGACGGCGTTCGCCCGGAACCTGACTGATGAGCT
>DNFL01000396.1:0-429 GCA_003486945.1 Hyphomonas sp.
GATCCATTTCGCCGCCTGCTCGATCTCCATGAGGTCAAGGTCCAGATCATAATCGTAGAGGGCGATGTTCTTGTGTGACTGGAACGTCATCTGTCCGGTCCCTCGGCCGGCCGGTCCCGACCAGTCCACCGCAAACTTCATGGCGCCGGTCAGAAGATGTGCCGGAAGCAGTCTTGCGGATGCGTTGCCATAGGTGCTGCCATTCGCCTTGATGCCTTCAAGGCGCCCGTCGAAAACCGTGCCACTGGCGGACGACCAGTCGAGGCCGCTGCGGCGGATGCCGGAAACATCAAGCACCACAGACAGCGGCGCAAACACCAGCACCCCGATGGCGACGCTGAGTGCAAGCAGTGGGAGGAGCAACAGGCGTGTCATGGCTGGCGGGTTCCTGTGTATTCTGCGGTCACGTCGATCCGGCCACCAGCGGCA
>DNFL01000396.1:672-797 GCA_003486945.1 Hyphomonas sp.
ACGTCGATCCGGCCACCAGCGGCAGTGCTCATTTGTACCGCCGCCAACCGCAGATCGCTACCAGCTTCAACCTGGTCCATCCAGGAGAACACAACACCTGGCTCCGCCCCGTCAAACCGAAACAA
>DNFL01000396.1:1026-1234 GCA_003486945.1 Hyphomonas sp.
CTCCGCCCCGTCAAACCGAAACAACAGGTGTCCCTGCGGCGTAACAGACCTCTCAGACAGTGCGAGGCCAATCTGTGCGGCGATCTCTTCAGGGCTCCGGCTCGTATCAGTCACCTGCGGGACCTGCACAATGCCAGCCGCCTGAAGGCGATACAGGCGTGCAATCGTGCCTTCTGCAACAACGCGCCTGGCGCGGGCGTCTTCGCCC
>DNFL01000396.1:1464-2595 GCA_003486945.1 Hyphomonas sp.
CCTGGCGCGGGCGTCTTCGCCCGCCGCAATCATTGGAACCAGTCCAGCTTGTACGACCAGCGCCGCCGTCAGCACGATGCCGGCCAATTGTAGCAACAGCTTTTCGCGCGGCTGCAGGCGCGCCCATGCCGATTTCATGGAGCGCTCCGCAGCGTGAATCGGCCGTGCACACCGCCGGCCGTGTCGGAGATTTCGGCCGCATCTGTGCGCAGTCCTGCGGGCTCCAGCCGTGACCGGAAAGCGGCTTCATCGGCGGCATTGGCAAAGTAGAGGTCTGCCGTCAAAGCCGTCTCTGCCGCCGAGTAGGAAAGGCGCTGAAGCCGGATCGTATCGCTCGCGGACATGACCTTGAAAAGCGCTGAAGCCATCGATTGGAATCCCGCATCATTTCCGGCCGCGTGTGCCTGCATGATCCGGCGTACTTCTGCATGCACATCCACCGGTTCGGGCGCGCCGGCGAACTGCGTACGAAACATCTGCCGCGCCACAAGTTCGGCGCGCTGCGCGGTCAGTTCCTGCGCGCGGGTTTCCAGCACGAGCGTGACCGCCCAGATCAGCAACCCCGCAACAGCGAGCGCTGCCGCCGTTTGCCAGGCGCGCAGCCCTTTCGTGTGCTGCGCCTTGCTGCTCTGTAGCGGCACACCTGGTATTTCACGATGAAGCGCAGGCAGAACAGCGAGAGGCTCTGCGGAACGCATTTGTGTTCCGGAGAATCCGGCGGCATCGATGAAGCCCCGGACCGCATCTTCGCCCAGCGCTGTGTCCGCCGCGAAGCATTCTTCTGGGCGGATCATCAGGACGCGATTTCCAAAATTCCACACCGCATCGGCGCTGCTCCGCAAGCTGTTCTCGGCCAAGATAGGCGCGTGGCCAAGGCCAATCTCGATCAACTGCCTGCGCCAACGTTCAAGCACAGCGCCGTCAACGATGTAAACGTCGCGCTCGATTGAGCCGGGTAAGCGTGGTCCCAGAACGAGCATGACATCTTCGACAGGCTGGGCAAGGTCGTCTTCAACAGCATAGAGCGCTGCCTTGCGGGCTTCGGCTTCGGATTTCGCCGTGACCGGCACGCGAAAGCGGCTGACCAGAAGGGCGGGCGCGAAGGCAACCGCCTTTGTCCCTGGCGTTCCG
>DNFL01000047.1:0-544 GCA_003486945.1 Hyphomonas sp.
CAGCCCTCCTCGCGCGGTAAGGGATTGGTTACCCGCCGCATTTACCAGTGATTCCATGGTTTCTCGGCTTCAGGCTCTCGGGCTCAGTCTTCTGGTGCTCTACTTCGCCTTCCACGCGTTCGCGGGGGAGAAGGGGCTGGGCCGTTGGACGGATTCGCAGATCGAACTTGAAGAAAAACAACGCAAACTGGCGGCGGTCCAGGCCGAGAATGAGCGTCTGCGCGTGGACATCCGCCGGTTGAGCCCGAGTTCGATCGACAAAGACTATGTTGAAGCGATTGCGAGGGATAAACTTGCGTTTGTTTACCCCGGAGAGGTCGTTTTACTCACGCCGGAACGCAGCTCTGCAAAATGACAACGATGTTCTGACTTGTCGTTGCAAAAATGCGGCGACATAACGAAGTCAGGGAGGCACATCGTCATGGCTACAAAACCTAAGGGTTCGAAAAAGGTACCCGCCAAGGCCAGCAAGGCCGAGATGTTGCAGTATTACCGCGACATGCTTCTGATCCGCCGCTTTGAGGAGAAGGCGGGCCAGCTTTAC
>DNFL01000047.1:759-5767 GCA_003486945.1 Hyphomonas sp.
GAGGAGAAGGCGGGCCAGCTTTACGGCATGGGCAAGATTGCGGGCTTCTGTCACCTCTATATCGGGCAGGAAGCGGTCGTGACCGGCATGCAGGCATGCCTCAAGGACGGCGACCAGGTCATCACGGGCTACCGCGACCATGGCCACATGCTGGCCTGCGGAATGGATCCGAACGGCGTGATGGCAGAGCTAACCGGACGCATTGGCGGCCTGTCGCGCGGCAAGGGCGGCTCAATGCACATGTTCTCGAAAGAGAAAAATTTCTATGGCGGCCACGGCATCGTCGGTGCGCAGGTGCCGCTCGGCACGGGCCTCGCTTTCGCCAACAAGTATCGCGGCAATGACAATGTCAGCCTCGCCTATTTCGGCGACGGCGCAGCAAACCAGGGGCAGGTGTACGAAGCTTTCAACATGGCGTCGCTCTGGAAGCTTCCGGTGATCTACGTCATCGAAAACAATATGTACGCGATGGGCACGAGTGTTGAGCGCCATGCCTCCGAGACCGAACTCTACAAGCGCGGCATCAGCTTCGAAATCGAAGGCGAAGAAGTCGACGGGATGGATGTACTCGCCGTGCGTGAGGCGGGCGAGAAGGCCGTGAAGCATGCGCGCAGCGGCAAGGGGCCCTACATCCTTGAGATGAAGACCTACCGTTACCGCGGCCACTCGATGTCTGACCCCGCGAAATATCGCAAGCGTGAGGAAGTCGACGACATCCGCACACACCACGATCCGATCGAAGGCCTGAAGGGCCAAATCCTCGAGCTGGACCATGCGACCGAAGACGATCTCAAGAAGATCGACAACGAGATCAAGGCTATCGTGAAGGAAGCGGCGGACTTTTCTCTGGAGAGCCCGGAGCCCGACCCAAGCGAGCTGTGGACCGATGTTCTGCTGGAAGAGACGGCCTGATGCGCGGCCTTGCGCGTCTCGCTTTCGCTGCTGATCAAAATCATTCCGTATTCGGAGTATAATAAATGTCTGTAGACATCCTGATGCCGGCGCTGTCGCCCACCATGGAAGAAGGCACCCTCGCCAAATGGCTGAAGAAGGAAGGCGACGCGATCAAGTCTGGCGACATCATCGCCGAGATCGAGACTGACAAGGCGACGATGGAAGTCGAGGCGGTTGATGAGGGCGTGCTCGCGAAAATCCTGGTGCCGGAAGGCACGGAGGGTGTGAAGGTCAACGCCGTGATTGCGGTGCTGGCTGGGGATGATGAAGAAGTGTCGTCCGCGAAGTCACAGGCTGCGCCAGCCACTGCTCCGGCAGAAAAGGTTTCCGAGGCAAGCGCGCCGCGCGCTGAGGCGCCGGTCGCCCGCGTGCTGCATGATCCATCACTTCCGGAAGGCGTGACGTTCACCGAAACAACCGTTCGCGACGCGCTGCGTGATGCGATGGCGGAAGAGATGCGCCGGGATGAGCGCGTGTTCGTGATGGGCGAAGAGGTGGCGCAGTATCAGGGCGCCTACAAGGTGACGCGGGAGCTGCTGCAGGAATTCGGCGAGCGCCGGGTGATCGATACTCCGATTACGGAACATGGGTTTGCCGGTCTCGGGGTCGGCGCGGCCTTTGCCGGCCTCAAGCCCATTGTTGAGTTCATGACCTTTAATTTCGCCATGCAGGCCATCGACCAGATTATCAACTCGGCGGCCAAGACGTTGTACATGTCTGGTGGCCAGATGGGTTGTCCCATCGTGTTCCGCGGGCCGAACGGTGCGGCGAGCCGCGTCGGGGCCCAGCACAGCCAGGACTACTCGGCCTGGTATGCGCAAATCCCCGGTCTGAAAGTTATCGCGCCTTATGACGCCGCCGACGCGAAGGGGCTCTTGAAAGCGGCGATCCGCGATCCGAACCCGGTTGTCTTCCTCGAGCATGAACTGCTTTACGGCACGTCATTCCCTGTGCCGGATGTTGAGGATCATATCCTACCAATCGGCAAGGCGGCGGTGAAGCGCGAAGGCACGGATGTGACGCTGGTGGCGCATTCGCGCATGGTCGGCTTTGCGCTGCAGGCTGCTGAGCGCCTCTCAGCGGACGGCATCAGCGCCGAAGTGATCGACCTGCGCACCTTGCGCCCGCTGGATACGGCGACAGTCGTCGAGAGTGTGAAGAAGACGAGCCGCCTCGTCTGCTGCGAAGAAGGCTGGCGCTTCATGGGTGTCGGCGCGGAGATCGCGGCGACGGTTGTGGTGGAAGCGTTTGATTATCTTGATGCGCCGCCTGTCCGCGTGCACCAGAAAGACGTGCCGCTGCCTTACGCCGCAAACCTCGAAACGCTCAGTCTTCCGAATGCGGACGATATCGTCGACGCGGCGAAAAAGGTGTGTGAGGGAGCGGTCTGATGAGTATCAACATCACCATGCCCGCGCTGAGCCCCACGATGGAAGAGGGCACGCTTGCGAAATGGCTCGTCAAGGAAGGCGACGAGATCAAGTCCGGCATGATCATCGCCGAGATCGAGACCGACAAGGCAACAATGGAAGTCGAAGCCGTCGACGAAGGTAAGGTCGCGAAGATTCTTGTGCCTGCGGGTACCGAAGGCGTGAAGGTCAACGCCGTCATCGCTGTACTGGCCGAGGATGGTGAGGATGCGTCGTCCGTGAAGGCACCTGCGGCACCGGCAACTGCGAGGGCGGATGCGGCACCTGCGAAAGCTGGAACATCCAAACCTGCTTCTCCTCCACCTCCGTCAACCCCCGCGCAGGCGGGGGGCTCGAACGGTAAAGTCGCAGCTGCCGACCCCGGTCCCCGCCCTCGCGGGGATGAGCGGGGCTCGAGCGGCGCCCGTATCATGGCGTCTCCGCTCGCTAAACGCATTGCCGCCAGCAAGGGCATCGACCTGCGCGCACTGAAAGGATCTGGCCCGCATGGCCGGATCATCCGGCGCGACGTCGAGAGCGCGAAACCTGGCGCAGCGCCTGTTTCCGTGGGCGGAGCATCTGCGCCGCTCACAGCCGATGGCCTGATTCTGCCGCAAATCCTTGACGACCGCGTCTACGCGCCGGACAGCTATGAGCTGAAGCCGCTCGACGGAATGCGCAAGACGGTCGCCAAGCGCCTGACGCAAAGCTTCATGCAGGTGCCGCATTTTCCGTTGAACATCGACATCTCGCTCGACAATCTCCTGTCGAGCCGGACGGCGATCAACGCGGCGGCGCCGAAGGACGTGAAGATTTCGGTCAACGACCTGCTGATCAAAGCGGCCGCACTCGCACTGATCGACGAGCCGGATTGCAATGCGTCGTACACGGACAAGGGTATCGCCTATCACAAGCACGCGAACATTTCTGTTGCCGTCGCGATTGATGGTGGACTGATCACGCCGGTGATCTTCAAGGCGGAAGAGAAGGGCCTCGCCGAGATTTCGGACGAGATGAAAGACCTCGCAACACGTGCACGCGAGCGGAAACTGAAGCCGCAGGAATACATGGGCGGCACGTTCTCGATCTCGAACCTCGGCATGTTCGGCATCAAGTCCTTCGCCTCGATCATCAACCCGCCGGAGGGCATGATCCTCTCAGTCGGCGCGGGCGACAAGCGCGCCGTGGTGGACGAGAAGGGCAATATCGTCGTGCGCAACGTGATGAGCGTGACGCTGACCTGCGACCACCGCGTCATCGGCGGCGCGGAAGGCGCGAAATGGCTGGCGGCGTTTAAACGCTATGTCGAAACACCCGAAGCGATGCTGCTCTAGCGGCAGATGACAAGGATCTGATTCATGTCCACTCAGTTTGATCTCATCGTCATCGGCTCTGGTCCCGGCGGCTATGTCGCCGCCATCCGCGCGAGCCAGCTCGGGATGAAAACGGCGATTGTCGAGCGCGAGAGTCTCGGCGGCATCTGCCTCAACTGGGGTTGTATCCCGACCAAGGCGTTGCTGCGCTCGGCGGAAGTGCTGCATCTTGCGAAAAACGCGAAGGCATTCGGCCTGAAGATCGAGAACCCGTCGTTTGATCTGGAAGCGGTGGTTAAACGCTCGCGCGGCGTCGCCTCACTGTTGTCGAACGGCGTGAAGTTCCTGATGAAGAAGAACAAGATCGACGTGATCGAAGGCACCGCGCGGCTGGAGAAAGGCGCGCCTGCGCCAAAGGTCATCGTCAAGGGCAAGGATGGCAAGGATACGCCGTACACGGCCAAACACGTTATGCTCGCCACCGGTGCCCGCGCGCGCGACATTCCGCAGGCGGGCCTCAAGGCTGATGGCAAACTGGTCTGGACCTACCGAGAAGCGATGACGCCGGATGTGATGCCAAAGCGCCTTCTGGTCATTGGCTCCGGCGCCATCGGTATCGAATTTGCGAGCTTCTATAATGAACTCGGCTCAGAGGTGACTGTTGCCGAAGTGATGGAGCGCATCCTTCCCGTGGAAGATGCAGAAATTTCCGCATTCGCCGAGAAGGACTTCAAGAAGCAGGGCCTGAACATCCTAACCGGGGCGAAGGTGGAAAACCTGAAGCCGGGAAAAGATACGCTCACCGCAGAAATCACCACGAATGATGGCAAGAAGGAAACGAAGGAATTCGACCGCGCCATTCTTGCCGTCGGCATTGTCGGCAATGTCGAGAATCTCGGCCTCGAGGGGCTCGGCGTGAAGATCGAGAAAACACATGTCGTGGTCGATGGGTTCGGGCGAACAGGTGTGCCGGGGCTCTACGCCATCGGCGATCTCACCGGCCCGCCTTGGCTGGCGCACAAGGCGAGCCATGAAGGCATCGTCTGCGTTGAAGGCATCCATGGGAAAAACCATGCCGAGCCGTTCGATGCCTCCAACATTCCGGGCTGCACCTATTCCCATCCGCAGGTCGCCAGCGTCGGCCTGACGGAGGCCGCTGCCAAGGCGAAGGGACTTGATATCAAAGTCGGCCGCTTCCCCTTCATCGGCAATGGCAAGGCGATTGCTCTGGGTGCGGAGAATGGCCTCGTGAAGACGATCTTCGACAAGAAGACTGGTGAGCTCCTAGGTGCCCACATGATCGGCGCGGAAGTGACCGAGCTGATCCAGGGC
>DNFL01000215.1 GCA_003486945.1 Hyphomonas sp.
AGGAGATCGTTCGGGAATTCGATGTCGGCCTTGTCGATCTCGTCGATCAGCAGGACGGGGCGCTTCTTGGAGGTGAAGGCCTCCCACAGCTTGCCCTTCTTGATGTAGTTCTTGACGTCCTTGGCGCGCTCTTCGCCCATCTGGCCGTCGCGCAGGCGCGAGACGGCGTCGTATTCGTAGAGACCCTGCGCCGCCTTGGTGGTGGACTTGATATGCCACTCGATCAGTTCGAGCCCGAGAGACTTGGCAACCTCGATGGCCAGCACCGTCTTGCCAGTGCCCGGCTCGCCCTTGATCAGCAGCGGACGCTCCAGCGAGATGGCCGCATTGACCGCAACGCGCAGGTCATCGGTTGCGACATAGTCCTTCGTGCCCTCGAAGCGCATCTGGTATCTTTCCCTGTATCTACACCGCCGGTCACCATAAGGCGCAGGTCCCGCCGGGCAAGCGCTGACCTGAAGGAAAGCGCTGCAGTGCAACAGCGAATTTACTTTAGGGAAGGCCGGGTTGGTGGTATACAGACTATGCCATGCGCGACGCCACAGAGGCTCAAGCTTCAGACACGCGCCGTGCCGCTCCTGGATGAGACGGCTTCCTGCCGCAGCGCCCGTGATCGGTGCAGGACTTATGATCCAACGCCCTTCTGAGACGGGCGCATGGCGCCCTCCCATTCCTCACCGGACGCCGCGCCCTGTTGCTCCGCCTCGCGGTTAACTCCCGGCAATCAAGCGTTAACGCCTCTGTGCGAGCTTGGCACAGTCCGCAGGACGAGGTTTGCGCAGTATGCCACTCAAACTATCCCTCAAGCCCGGCGAAACCTTCGTTGTGAACGGCGCTGTCGTGCGCAACGGTGACCGGCGCGGCGTGCTCCTCCTGGAGACGCAGGCACGCGTGCTGCGCGAGAAGGATATCCTTAAGCCCTCCGAAGCCGCGACACCCGCTGGCCGGGCCTATTTCGCCGTGATGCAGATGTACCTGCTCGGCGAAGTCGACGGGCCGCTCTATTCCCAGACCGCAGACGCGCTGGCCGGCCTGATTGCCCAGCAGCCGGACCTGCGCGAGGACGTGCTGGCGATTTCCGCCGATGTCGTGGCCGGCGATCTCTACCGCGCGCTGACGCGCTGCCGGAAGCTGATGCCGCAAGCAGCGGGCGAGGCCCTGTGATGGCGGAAGGCAGCTCCCTGCGCGCCCGGACCCCGCTGAATGCGGCCCCCGCGGTCAGCATCGACGAAGCGATCCGCCGGCTTGAGGCGGGGCAGGGCGAAGGTCTGCGCGTTGATCTTGGCGGCGGCCGGTTTGCCACCGCTGACACGCCGCGCGGCGCCGACGGCCTGTTGCAGCGCCTGCGCGGTCACAAGCTGCTGACGGCGCTGGCCGAAGGCGGCGCAGACCTTTCCCGCCTGAAGCCGCCGGCAACGGAAGTCACCGTCGCCCCCGAGGTGCGCGAAATCCTCGACGCCGCGACGCGGAAGCTGTAACGCGGCGCCGTCATGACGCCTGAACTCATCTCCCTTTTCACCGCCGCCTTCGTCACCTTCTTCGTGCTGATCGATGCACCGGGGGTGGCGCCGATCTTTGCGACGCTGACCGCGCGCGGCTCGGATGCCTGGCGCCGGAAGATGGCGATCAAGTCTGTGATCGTGGCGACGATCATCATGCTGCTGTTCGCCTTTGGCGGTGCCTGGCTGCTGGATGCGCTGCACATTTCCATCGACGCGTTCCGCGCAGCCGGCGGCGTCCTCCTGTTCATCATCGCGCTCGACATGGTGTTCGAGAAACGCACCGAGCGGCGTGAGCACCGGGCGGAGGAATACCAGGAACGTCACCGTGATGATCCGGAACCGGACGATGTGTCGGTCTTCCCGATGGGTATCCCGATGATCGCGGGGCCGGGCTCGATCGCAACGGCCATGTTCTACATGACCGAAGCGCAGAGCATCGTGCATCAGGCGGTCGTGCTCGCCGCGATCGGCGCGAACCTCGTGATCACGCTGATCGTGTTCCTGCTGGCCGGGCCGCTGGTGCGGATCATGGGCGCCAGTGTTGCCGGCGCGCTGACGCGTATCCTCGGCGTCATCCTTGCCGCGCTCTCGGCGCAGTTGATCATCGACGGTATCCGCGGCGCGTTCAACCTCGCCTGAGAACCGGCTCAGACGCCCTGTGGCTCAGCCTTCGGGGGAGGGCGTCGGAAATAGATCCGAACCGTTGACAGCGCGACCCAGAATAGCAGCATTCCGGCCGCCGTCAGGCTCATGATGTCGAGCGCCATGTTGGTGCTCCAGCGCACACCGGCATCGGCAACCCGCAGGGCGTCGCGCCCACGTTCCCCAACCAGCACAATCGCCTTCATGCCGCCGGCTTCGGCCAGCATGCGCGCGCGTTTCAGGTCGGTCCCGTCCTCGACATAGGAGATCAGCTTGAGCGCGGCCGTGGGGCTTGTCCGGGTCGCAATCTGGTCGAACAGCTGCAGCTCGCTTTCGAGACGCGCAAGGCCGGCCGGATCGATGGAGGCTTCAAAGGCGTCCCGCACGCGCAGTCCGCGCATTTCAGTTGTGGCGGTTTCCCCGAGTACTTCTTTCAGCGAGGCATCGAGAACATCACGCGGAACCGCGTCGCTGGTCAGGTTTTCGAGATAGGTCTGGAACGAAGGTTGAAGCCGCTTTGACCGGCTGGCGGACTTGATCAGCGATACGGCGCGCGCGTTGGACTCCGACAGGCCATCGCTGTTGGCTTGCTGCACATGGCCAATCCCGGTCAGCTTGAACACGATGCTGTCGGACTGGTCGCCATTGGACCAGCGCACCGCCATGGCGGCAAGATCGGCAAAACTGCCAAGCAGCCTGAATCGCCAGTCCTGATCCCCGCGCGAGCTGGCTGCCATCACTTCAGCGGCGGGCTGTTCTTCCGCGCTCTCGCTGTCCTCGCCGGCACCTGCTGCCTCTGCCTCCGGCTCTGTTTCAGGCACAAGCGACGTCTCCGGCAGGCCGATCTGGTATTCGATGGAGCGGGCGACGCTTTCCGGCACCTTCTGCAACGCGGCGCGGATGATGCGCTCATCCGGCGTGCCGCGCGTTTCAGCTTCGGCGCGGGCCTGCACCTGCTTGCCGAGATCGTTGCCCAGCATGGCCGGGGCCGCGAGGAGGTAGCCACGCAGCAGGTCGGTGTCGCGCTCTTCGAGCGCCGTCTGCACTTTGTCCTGCCAGAAGGGCAGCTTGCGGTCAGCTTCCTTCGGCGCCAGCTCGCGCAGGCTTTCCGTCATCCGCTCATCGGTCTGCTTGATGGCGTCAGAGGTCACATGGTCGGCAACGCCGACCCCCTTATAGGCCTTCTCGACGGTGTTGGAGGCGATGACGGGGATCAGGATCAGCAGCGAATTGAACATCACCGCCAGCATCCAGCCAGCGCGCTTCGAAGGCAGTTTCCGTTTCTTGGACATACGGGCGGAATACCGGAAGGGCGGCAGCGGGGGACGAAATTCATAGAGCCGCCGCGACCCCCAAAGATCAAGGGGCGGTGTGCAACTTGCACAGATGTTTGGGCAGCCACTGCACCTGAAGCCTCGAATGTTACTTAGAATTGTCGTAATAAGGTGGTAACAGGTTGAAAAGATTGAGTTTAAGATAGCAGCTTTCGGAATTGCGCAGAATCGGGGCTCGAACTATATGGCACGCAAACGGGTTAAGGAGTCTGCGGTGAGCATGGACCTTTCTGACGACTATCGCCCTTCAGAAGACGAAGAGTTCATGAACGAGCGCCAGCTGGCCTATTTCCGGCGGCTGCTGGAGGCCTGGAAGGCCGACATTCTCGACGGCGCCAAGCAGACCATCCACAATCTCCAGGACGAGTCGGGCTCGCTGCCGGATATCGTCGACCGCGCGGCGGCCGAGAGCGACAAGGCCCTTGAGCTGCGCACCCGGGACCGCCAGCGCAAGCTGATCTCCAAGATCGACTCGGCCCTGCGCCGGATTGAAGATGGCACCTACGGTTACTGCGAAGCGACCGGCGAGCCTATCGGCCTGCGCCGCCTCGAAGCGCGCCCGACCGCCACCCTCAGCCTCGAGGCGCAGGAGCGCCATGAGCGCAAGGAACGCACCCTGCGCGACGATTAACCTGCGCTCGATTGCAGACAGCCTGAAGGCGGCACTCCTTGCGGGGCGCCGCCTTTTTTACTGACCTTCTTAATCCACTTCCCAACGCCGCGGCGGAACTCTCAAGGGTTGCCCTTCAGCGATGAGGCGAGAATGCGCCCGATTTCCGAATCGCGCCTTACCAGCTCCTGACCGCGGAGTTAAAGTTCCACAGATTATCCTGAATCACCGGGCGCTCCGGCCTTAACCTCTGGCTGCCGGGCAGTTTACTAACGCCCCGTTAACCGGATCGCGGCGAAATGGCGGGATGACCCGAACCTCTGTCCTTTTCGATGCCGCGCCGTTGCCCATGGGCAGCGCGGACGACGAATGGGACATGTCTCCCCGCCGGGAAGGGCAGGTGATGAGCGACCTGCCGCCTCCGGCTGAGCCTGCGGATCCGGAGCGATTTCTGATGACGGCACGCGGAAAGCTGACACCGGCCGAGATCGAAGCGCTCCTGCGTCCGGACCTGTCCGACATGGGCCCGGAGCCTGCGCCGCGCAGCGCGCTGCCGGCTGATCGGGCGCTGGGGGATTTCTCTGCTCCGGCGGCGACACCCGCTCCGGATACCGGCATTGCCCGCCGCCTTGCGGCGCGCCTGTCGATGGCGCTGCGCGAAAGCTGCGGCCTGCCGGTGGCCTTGCAACCCGGCGATGTGCAGCAACTGCCCTTCGAGACGGCCGTACGCCTCGCAGGCGATGAGCGCGGTCAGGCGATTGTCTGTTTCGCGCAGCCGGAAGGCGACATCGGCGCCATGTTGATCCTGCCGCCCGGCTTTGCCCAGCTGCTGATCGAAACCGCCTGCGGCGCCCGCACGCGCAGCGGCGCACCGAAGCCGCTGAGCCCCATCGACCTTGCGCTGCTGGAAGCCCTCGTTCGCCCGCTCGGCACTTCCATTTCCGCAGACCTCGTCTTCGCCGGCGTGGAAACAGAAACCCTTTACGCCGCATCGATCTCGCCGCCGGCAACGGCCCTTGCCGCACCGCTGACCTTCCGGGCACAGACGGAATCCTTCACCGGCAGCCTGATCCTCAGCGAAGCCCTTGCCGGGATCGCCCTTACGCCGGACACGGCTGCACCCGCTTTGCCCGCCACGCCGCAGGGCGCGCTGTCGACCGTGGTAACCGCGCGCCTCGCCAGCCTGTCGGTGCCGCTTTCCAAACTGTCAGGCTTGAAGCCAGGCGCCACCTTGCTGCTCGGCGTGCCAGCGGATCAGCCAGTCGAACTGCTCTCAGGCGGCACAGACGGTCCGCTTGTGGCTGAAGCCGAGATCGGCCGGCGCGGCGGACGCATCGCGCTGCGCATCACGCGCCGCGGGCCCGCCCTCGGTCCGCTCAACCGGGCGGCTGCCGGCTAAATTCCGCTTCGATCTGGATTTCGACATCTTCCGCCAGCA
>DNFL01000092.1:0-235 GCA_003486945.1 Hyphomonas sp.
CGGCGGTGATCACGCTCGCGTCCTGATGCAGTGAGGTAAACAGGTCCACGGAAAACTTGATCAGCGGCACGTTCACAGCGCCTACCATGGCGAGGATCGCCCCGGCGCGGGCCGCCTTCTGGCGCGTGTCCATCGCCGCGCGCAGAGCCATGTAACCGAGGAACAGGAAGAACAGGAACAGGACGGACATCATCCGCGCATCATCCCATTGCCACCAGGTGCCCCAGGTCGGCTT
>DNFL01000092.1:434-4196 GCA_003486945.1 Hyphomonas sp.
GGTCGCAAGGCAGAGCGCCGTCCACACCGCGCCCAGAGGCGCAATCGCCTTCGCGGCAATGTCCGCCAGCTCGTGGCGCCAGATGAACCAGACGAAACTTGCAACTGCCATCGCTGAATAGGCCGCCATCGCCAGCCAGGCGGCCGGCACATGGATGAACATCACGCGCATGATGTCGCCGCCTTGGTACTCATCCTTCGGCACCACCCACAGGCCCTGCCACAGGCCCCAGAGGATGCACAGCATGCCCGCGCCGTAGAAGAGCGGTGCCAGCCAGTCTGACAGGCGCAGGAATTTGTGCGGGTTGGCGAAGTAGGACCACATGGGCAATGACCTAGCGCTCCCTCAGTCCGCCGCCAAGCGCAGCGCAGCCGCCATCGCATAGGGCGCAACAGCGCAGGCGAAAAGCGTCGAGGCCGCAAGCAGCAGCGGTGCGCCGGTCGATCCGGGCCCGGCGGACATGGCCAGCGCGCCGAAAATCGCGGTCGGCACAAACAGGGGCAGGGCGATCAGCGAGATCAACAATCCGCCCCGGCGCACAGTGGCGGAAAGCGCAGCGCCCACCCCGCCCCAGAAGAAGAAGGCGAGGCTGCCGAGGGCGTAGTAGCCCGCAAACAGGATGAGTTCGCCGCTCGCCTCGGCCTGAAACATCAGCGCCAGCAGCGGGGAGAACAGTGCCAGCGGCAGTCCCGCCGCAAGCCAGTGCGCCAGTGTCTTGGCTGCCGCAATCGCCGAAACCGGCGCGTCCGCCTGCAGCCAGAGGTCCAGTGTCCCGTCCTCGGTATCGGCCTGGAAGATGCGCTCCAGCGTCACGAGACTGGAAAGCGCAAGCGCCACCCAGATGATACCGGGCCCCACTGCGCGCAGCGTGTCGCCGTCGCTGCCGATGCCGAGTGGCACAAGCACCGCTGCCCCGCCAAGGAATCCGAGCGGCAACAGCGCGCCCGCACCGCCCGCCCAGGCCTCGCCAAAGGCCTGCCGGAAGGCGGCGAGGATGGGGGCAGGACGGCTCACAGCGAAACCTCCGCAGACGGCGCAAATCCCGCCTCGCCATGGATGGCCGCAATCAGCGCGCCGCCCTTTGCCCGGTGCTCCGCAATCAGATCATCCACCAGTTTCCGGCCCTCGGCGTCCAGCGCCGTGTACGGCTCGTCTAGCAGCCAGACCGGGCGGTCCTCCAGCAGCAGGCGTGCCAGCGCCGTGCGACGCCGCTGCCCCGCAGACAGGTGTCGCGCCGGCACATCTGCAGGGCGGGCAAGACCCATCCGCGTCAGGATCATCTCGCAATCGGCGCCCGAACCCCAGGCCGACGCCCAAAGCGCCAGATGCGTTCGCGGCGTCTCCACCGGCTTCAGCCCCTCGCGGTGCGCAAACCAGTGCATCGCCGCGCCGCGCGACACGGCTCCCGCTTCCGGCCTTGTCAGGCCTGCCAGAATGCGCAGCAGCGTTGTCTTCCCCGCACCGTTCGGCCCGCGCAGCAGGAGTGCTTCGCCCGCGCCCAGCGTCAGCGACACATCCCGGAACAGCACGCGCTCACCCCGGATCATGCCGAGGCCGCTGGCAGAAAGCAGGGGAGGGGCCGGGTTCGTCAGAGCGCAGGCCCCGGAATGCATTTCAGAACGCGGTGAGCGCTTTCCGGCATGTTGCCGCCCGGAGAAAGGGCACTATCCCACATCCGGAATTCGAAGAATTCGATCGGATACCCGCCGCGCGCTTCTTTTGCCGCAGTGTCGGCGACATGGCGGCGCTTCGCCATCCCGTCCCGGAAATTGTGGAGGTCGCTGCGCAGGAGAACCATCGTCTGGTCCCCAGCGCCGAAAATGATCATGTCGCCGTCGGGATTGGCGATATCGCCGACTTTCTGCTGGCTGCGCTGCGTCAGGTACCAGAGCGCGCCGTCATGCGACCAGATGAACTTGAAATCGCCATGGAGCGGCACGCGCCCGCCATCGAAATCCAGCCACCGGACCTCATGATCCCATTCGGCGCAGGACCGGTGGGTTCCGACCCAGCGTTTCTGGCCCCGGTCATAGACGCCCCAGTCGCCCAGCAGGCTGTCGAGGGTCAGAGGTTCCACATCCGGCAGGGCGCTCTCAACCTTCATCGCCGGCACCCCGGCGGGGTCCGGTTCAGCGCAGACGGCACCCGGAAGGCCGCCAGACATGGCCAGCAAAAGGATGCTGCGTCGGAACATGGCGCCCTCTGTGCCCGAAAACCCGCTTCGGGGCCGTTTTAGCGGGTCTGGCGGCGCCGGATAGACCCTTTGTCCCAATTGCGCGGCGGGGGCACCCTCTATATGAGGGCCCCAGCGCAACAAGGCGGACCCGCGCCGGAGCCGGTCCCGTGACAGGAGGCAGAGGCCCACATGCCCACAAAAGACAGCTTTAAATCGAGAAGCACGCTCAAGGCGGGCGGCAAGTCCTACACCTATTATTCGCTGGCCACGGCCGCTAAGAATGCCGGCCTCGGCGACCTTTCCCGCCTGCCGGCCTCGCTGAAGGTCCTGCTCGAGAACATGCTGCGCTTCGAGGACGGGCTGACCGTTGTGGAAGATGACATCCGCGCCTTTGGCGAATGGGCAGACAAGGGCGGCCAGAACCCGCGCGAAATCGCCTACCGTCCGGCCCGCGTGCTGATGCAGGACTTCACCGGCGTTCCGGCCGTGGTCGACCTTGCCGCGATGCGCGACGGCATCAAGGCGCTCGGCGGAAACGCCAAGAAGATCAATCCGCTGGTGCCCGTCGATCTCGTTATCGACCACTCGGTGATGATCGACGAGTTCGGCAATGCCCGCGCCTTCCAGGCCAACGTCGACCTCGAATATGAGCGCAACATGGAGCGCTACACCTTTCTCAAATGGGGTCAGAAGGCGTTCAACAATTTCCGCGTCGTTCCGCCCGGCACCGGCATCTGCCACCAGGTGAACCTCGAATACCTCGCCCAGACGGTCTGGACCGATACGGACACGGACGGTTCGGTCCTTGCCTATCCCGACACGCTCGTCGGCACCGACAGCCACACCACGATGGTCAACGGCCTCGCCGTGCTTGGCTGGGGCGTGGGCGGTATCGAGGCGGAAGCCGCTATGCTCGGCCAGCCGGTCTCGATGCTCATCCCGGAGGTCGTCGGCTTCAAGATCACCGGTGCGCTGAAGGAAGGCGTCACCGCCACCGACCTCGTGCTGAAAGTCGTGCAGATGCTGCGCAAGCACGGCGTCGTGAACAAGTTCGTCGAATTCTACGGCGCCGGCCTCGACAACATGCCGCTCGCTGACCGTGCGACGATCGCCAACATGGCTCCGGAGTACGGCGCCACCTGCGGCTTCTTCCCGATCGATGACGAAACGCTCCGCTACCTGCGCCAGACCGGCCGCGAGGAAGACCGCATCGCTCTCGTCGAAGCCTATGCCAAGGAAAACGGCTTCTGGCGCGGGGCGGACTATGCGCCCGTCTACACCTCCACCCTGCAGCTCGATCTCGGCGATGTCGTGCCCGCCATCTCCGGCCCGAAACGCCCGCAGGATCACGTCGCGCTCGATGCGGCCGCGAAAGTCTTCGGCGAGTACATCCGCGGCGTGCGCACACCGCCGACCGCCTCCGCGCAGCAGAAATCCGAAATGGTGGAAGAGGGCGGCAAACCCAGCCCCAACGGCGTGCCCGGCAACCATGACGGCTTCAGCACCGGCGCGGTCGAAGGCCATGACTGGAAACTGCGCGATGGCTCGGTCGTGATCGCCTCGATCACGTCCTGCACCAACACCTC
>DNFL01000305.1 GCA_003486945.1 Hyphomonas sp.
GGTGACTGGATTTAAGACGTTTGCTCTTCCGATCTGCCGCGCTGTCCCCATTTCTCGGTCCAGCCCCAATCGTCGAACATCAGGACCATTTCATCGCCCATCACCTTGGCGGCAAAATCCAGCGCTTCCCGCGACGAATCGTAGGTGTCAGCGTCGACCAGAAAAATGCTGGCTTTCTCAATGTGCAGGTTGCGCCGTGTTTCATCAGTGGCCGTGTCGCAGAACCAGCCTTTCACCAGAACGATCTGGTTCTCCGGCACGCCGTGCGCAGCCAGATATCGGCGTGTTGCTGCTTCGGTAGAGGCATACTGGCCGGCTTCCCAGCCTGTATCCGCTGCATCTGAGCCGAGGCCCTCAAACGAATCAAAGCCGATCAGCCGGGCAGACACACCGCAGCTTTTCAGCGCCGCCCATGTGCAGGCCATCGACGTTCCGCGCGAAACGCCGAACTCGACATAGTCGCCGAAACTGTGCCCGTGAGATTGCAGGGTCCGGATGGCATTGCAGGCACACTCGGTGAAGGCTTCTTCAGGAACCAGCGGTGTCCAGGGCAATAGCCCGGAAGCTACCATCTTGCGCTTCACCTCCCGGAGAGGTTCCAGCAAACCTATACGGCCCAAGACTGACTTGATCGCCTCTTTCACGGCAATGTCCTCCCGAAGTACTTGCTATCAGGCAACTCCGTGTCTTGCTGAATCACAATCCGTCAAATAACGGATTGCCTTACTTCGGGTGAAGCACAACCGGCATCCAGGTGTAGCCGCGCACGAAGGCGCCGGAAGTGTAGGAGGGCTCCGCCAGCACTTCGATATGCTCGTAGCGCGCCATCAGTTCTTCCCAAAGGATGCGCAGCTGCAGTTCGGCAAGGCGGTTGCCCACGCAGCGGTGGATGCCGAAGCCGAAGGAAAGGTGCTGGCGCGCATTCTTGCGGTCGATGATGAAGTCGTTCGGGTCCTGGTCCCAGAAGGTTTCGTCGCGGTTGCCCGAGACATACCACATGGCGATCTGCTCGCCTTTCTTGATCGTCTTGCCACGGATGGTCACGTCTTCCAGCGCCGTGCGGCGCATGAAGGAAAGCGGTGTCTGCCAGCGGATGGTTTCGGAAACCATGTTCGGGATCAGGCCCGGGTCTTCCTTCAGCTTGGCGTACTGGTCCGGATACTTGTTGAGGGCGTAGACCGAGGCCGACATCGTGTTGCGGCTGGTGTCATTGCCGCCGACAATCAGCAGCACGACGTTGCCGAGCAGTTCCATCGGCGTCATGTTCTTCGTCTTGTCGCCGTGGGCGAGCAAGCTCATCAGGTCGAGGCCCTGATCCTTGTTCTGTTTCTCCTGGAAGATGCCCATGAACACCATCAGGCATTCCATGAGTTCCTTTTTCCACTGCTCCTCGCCGCCCGGGCAGATGTCCGGGTTGTGCATGTTGGTGACGATATCGGACCAGTGCGTCAGCTCGCGGCGGCGCTCCTGCGGATAGTCGAACAGGGTTGCCAGCATCATGCCCGTCAGCTCGATGGACACCCGGTCCACCCAGTCGAACGGCTCATTCACCGGCAGGCTGTCGAGCACCTTGCGCGTGCGCTCGCGGATCAACGGCTCGTATTCCTTCAGCATGTTCGGCGCCACCGCCGGCTGCACTGTCTTGCGCTGCTCTGAATGGCGCGGCTCGTCCATGGCGATGAACATCGGCATTTCGAAATCCGGCACCGATCCGCCAAGCGTGATGCCGCCATGCTCCCAGCTGGAGGAGAAGCGTTTGTGGTCGGTGTCGACCGCCATGATGTCTTCGTAGAGGGTGACCGACCAGTAGGGGCCAACAAAGCTGTCCGGCGTGAAGTGCACCGGGTCTTCCTTGCGCAGGCGCTCCAAGCGGTCCCAGAACTTGCCCTGGCGCCACATTTCCGGGTCAACCACGTCCAGCGTCTCGAGGTCGAGTTCGGAGGCCGGCGTCACTTCGCCGAAGGTCGGCGTGTAGCCGGGGTGCATCGGCTCGCGCGGCGTCACTTTCGGGCGCTGCAGCGCGGGGTGGTTGTCGAAGGTGAAAGTGTCGGCAGCCATGAAACATCCTCCGGAAATCAGCCCGTCTTGGGGGGGCAATTCTTGCGTCTGGAGAATTATCTAACACTGCCGGCGTGAAAAATCCATGACGCCTGCGTCATTTTTTTCAAAAAACCGGCACAAAAGCCCGTGAGCTCAGGCCGGGGCACGCTCGCTGCGGGCGGCGCGGACGGCGTTTCTCAGGGCCTTGGCGAAGCTCAGCCGCTCGTCCGGGGTCAGGAACCGGCCGATTACCCAGGCCGTGCGCCCATGCTCGATTCGCAGCCAGGTAGCCGGCTGCACCGGCTCGTCCAGCTCCACCCGGGCAAAGGCGGTGGGCACTTCGGCTTCCTTCTCCCGGCCTTTCTTGTCCGTGTGGTGCAGGCGGATGGCCCTGGCGGTCACCACCACGCGCGTCTGCTCGCGCTGCTTGTTGAACGACAGGCGGAAGGCCAGCCAGATCGCCACCATGTCCAGCCCGAAAAAGCCGAGCACGGGCAGGGCGCCCATGGAATAAAACATCAGCCCGGTCAGGAAGAACGCCACCGCAATGATTGCCATCGCAATCGCAAAGCCGCGCTCGCTGAGCGAACGGTTCGGCGTCAGCACGGCGTCGAGGTAGATGGTCTCTTGCGGCTCGGTCATGTCGGTAAAAACACCTAGCACGCCCTTGCGCCGGAAAAAGGGCGCTCTATGCCTCACCCGCATGGCAAAAGCAGTCCGCTCAAAATTCACCCGCGCGAAGGCCGCCGAGCTGTTCGCTGCGCTCGCCGCCGACCGGCCGGACCCGCGCACGGAGCTGGACTTCGTGAACCCGTTCACGCTGGTTGTCGCCGTCGCGCTTTCGGCGCAGGCGACAGATGTCGGCGTCAACAAGGCGACGAAGAAACTCTTCGCCGTCGCCGACACGCCGGAAAAGATGCTGGCGCTGGGGGAGGAGGGCGTCGCCGCCCACATCAAGACCATCGGCCTCTGGCGCAACAAGGCGAAGAACGTCATCGCCCTCAGCCGCAAGATCATCGATGAGTTTGGCGGCGAGGTGCCCTGCACACGCGACGAGCTGACCACCCTGCCGGGCGTTGGGCGCAAGACCGCCAATGTCGTGTTGAACGAAGCCTTCGGCGAGCCGACCATCGCCGTCGACACCCACATCTTCCGCGTCTCCAACCGCACCGGCCTCGCCCCCGGCAAGACGCCGGACCAGGTCGAAGCAGGACTGGAGCGCATCACACCGGCAGAGTTCAAGAAAGGCGCCCACCACTGGCTGATCCTGCACGGGCGCTATGTGTGCAAGGCGCGAACGCCGGAATGCTGGCAGTGCGCGATTAATGATCTGTGTGCGTACAAACCGAAGATGCCGGACCCGGCGACACGGGCGGCGCTGGGGCCAAGAAGGCCTAAGAAATCCGCCTGAGGGCTCCCGCCGCCATCCGCTCCCCCAGCTCCGGCCCTTCGACCGGATAGAGATACGGCTCGATCACCTCAAGTTCCATCAGCAAGAGCCCGCCCGCCTCGCCGCGCAGCATGTCGACGCGGCCATAGAGCGGCGCCTCGTCCAGCGTGTCGATAATCGCGCGCGCCGCGGCGAGGTCGTCCGCAGACGGAGTGATCTTCTCCTCGCGCCCGCCATAGGTGGACTGGATGCGGTAGTCGCCCGGCTGCGCGCGCTTGATGAGGGCGTGGCAGAATTCGCCGTCGATGAAGATGAAGGACAGCTCGCCCTCCTTCTGGATCATCGGTAGGAAAGGCTGCACCATCATCGGATGGCGCATTTCGGGAATGGCCTCGCCGCGCTTCAGCCGGTGCTGATCCTTCGCGCCGGCGCCCACCTGCCGCTTGAATACGAGATCGTCGGCGCCGAGCCCATCAAACGCCGCCCGCGCCGCCGCCTCGTCTGCTGTATCCAGCCACAGGGTCGGGATCAGTTTCGCGCCCCGGCTTTCCAGTTCGCGCAGGTAGGTTTTCCGGCAGTTCCAGCGCACCAGCGCGGAAGGATTGAACAGCTTCGTCTGCCCCTCGATCCGCTCCAGCGTGGCGAGGAACTCGTCCAGCCGGTCCCAATAGTCCCAGGTCGTGCCGATGATCGCAGCCTCGTAAGCTGACCAGTCCATTTTCGGATCGTCCCAGGAGACATCCTCCACCCGCAACCCGCGCGCAGCGAAAGGTCCGCGCAGGGCGTCCATCATGAAGTCATGCTCGAAGGCATCGGTTCGGCGGACCAGCGAGCCCGGCAGGGTCACGCGGCTGGCAAGGTAGGCGATCTTTTTCATGCCCGCGCTCTAATGAGGTCCGGGCCTTGTGTCCACGGGCTCTCTCTGGCAAGGCGCGGGGCACCAGCAGCGGCAAGGGAACCGGCGGGCATGAGCGGTGCAAAATTCGATGTGGTGGGTCTCGGCAACGCGATCGTGGATGTGCTGGCAAGGGCGGATGATGCCTTCCTCGCCGAGCACGGCATTGCCAAGGACGCGATGAACCTGATCGACGAGCCCCGCGCCGAACTGCTGACCGAGCACGCGAAAAACCCCATCATCACGTCCGGCGGCTCCGGCGCCAACACGATTGCCGGCCTCGCCAGCTTCGGCGCCTCTGCCGGCTATATCGGCAAGATTGCGGACGACGAACTCGGCCACCAGTTCATGCGCGAAATGATGGCCGCCGGCGTGCCGTTCCACACCCGTCCGCTCACGGACGGTCCTGCCACGGCGCGCTCCATCATCTTTGTCACCGATGATGGCCATCGCAGCATGAACACCTTCCTTGGCGCCTCAGTCCTCTTCACCAAGGAGGATGTGAACGCCGAGATGGTCCGCAACGGCGCCATCCTCTATCTGGAAGGCTACCTGTTCGACAAGGACGAGGCCAAGGAGGCGTTCGTCCACGCCGCCGAGATCGCCAAGGCGGCAGGCCGCAAGGTTGCCGTCACGATGTCGGACCGGTTCTGCGTGGACCGCCACCGCGCGAGCTTCCGCCACCTCGTCAAAGGCTTTGCCGACATCGTGTTCGCGAATGAGGCGGAACTCCTGTCACTCTACGAAACCGAAGACTTCGATGCCGCCCTGCGCGCCCTGCAGGCAGACTGCGCCGTCGCCGCCGTCACGCGCAGCGAGAAGGGCTCGGTCGTCATCGGCGAAGGCGCGCCTGTTGTCGTGCCCGCAGAGCCCGTCTCGAAGGTTGTTGATACCACCGGCGCGGGTGATCAGTATGCGGCCGGTTTCCTGTTCGGCATCGCCCGCGGCCTCCCCCTCGCCACCTGCGCCCGCCTCGGTCACATCGCAGCGGCAGAAGTCATCTCCCACTTCGGTCCGCGCCCGGAACAATCCTACAAGGCGCTGGCAGAGAAGGCGGGCGTGTTCGCTTAAGCGGCCAGCGCCCGCTCCACATAGTCCAGCCGGTCGTGGCCGAAGAACAGGTCGCCGTCCACGAAGAAGCTCGGCGCACCGAACACGCCGCGGGCCACCGCTTCGTCCGTGTTGGCCTTCAGCCTTTCCTTGTTCGCCGGATCGGTCGCCATCGCCGCGACCTTCGCCACATCAAACCCATACTTCTCACACAGCTGCTGCAGGTGCGCCGGATCGCCGAGGTTCAGCGGCTGCGGCACGCTCCAGCTCTCCTGGAAGCAGGCCGTCGCAAACCGGCGCTGCTCCGCCTTGTCTTCGAAGCCAATCGTCGCCCGCAGCGCCGCCAGCGTGTTCACCGGGAAGGCCGGGTTCATGTAAAACGGAATGCCGACGTGCGCCGCACAGCGCTGGATGTCCCGCGCCATATAGGCGCCCTTGGCCGCCACCGTGCCCGGCGGGCGGTTGCCGGTCGCCTGCATCACCCCGCCCAGGAACATCGGGCGCCACACTGACTGCGCCCCGGTGCGCTTCTCGATTGCCGCGATCAGGGGCAGGGACAGGGGCGCCGTGGCGCTCGCATAGTCGAAGAAGAATTCAAAGGTCCGGGCCATGTCAGTCTCCCATTAAGTTTTATTTTGGAACCTATGACAAACTGCGCTAAGAGTGTCATCCATGAAATGGTCCGAGCTTTCCGATAACTGGTGCCCGGTGGCCCGCACGCTCTCCGTGGTGGGCGACCGCTGGACGTTGCTGATCCTGCGCGACGCCTTCCTGGGCAAGTCGAAGTTCGAGGAATTCGCCGAGTCGAGCGGCATGACGCGCCACATCCTGGCCGACCGCCTAAAGCGTCTCGTCGAGGTCGGCATCTTCGAACGCCGCCTCTACTCGGACGCGCCCAAACGCTACGACTATGTGCTAACCGCCAAGGGCGAAGAGCTCCGCCCGGCGCTGCGCATCATGAAAGACTGGGGCAAGAAACATATGCCCGTGCG
>DNFL01000227.1:0-2469 GCA_003486945.1 Hyphomonas sp.
CCGAAGCGGTGAGCGCGTCGCGCACCCGGCCCATCAGCGCAGACTGGCGCTCGCGCTGGATGGTCAGCGGCGCAATCTGCGGCGGCGGCGAGCGCAGCTGGTACCATTTGCGCGGCGTGCGCTGGTAATTGAAGCCGGCTTTCAGGGCCGCGATATGGATCACCGCATCGGCGTGCTGGCTGTAGAGTTCATAGGTCGGGTCGGTTTCCTTGCCCGCCGTGACGACCCGAAGGCCGGGATTCTGCACGCGGTTGACCACCGGCACGAAGTCGGAGTCCGTTGTCAGGACGATCAGTTCTTCCAAGTTTTTCGTCTGCAGGGCGAGTTCGATGGCGTCCATCGTGATGACGATATCGGCCGAACTCTTGCCCGCGCTGATCTTGCGCTTGGCCAGGGCGCGGCAGTTGAAGGCGTCGAAGCCCGCTTCCTCGAATTCCGGGCGAAACCGGTCGAATTGCAGGTTCCAGTAAACGCGCTTGTGCAGGAAGCTGCGCCGCTTTCCGCCGGGCGAAAAGGCGCCGTCTTCCAGCCAGAGCAGCC
The DNA here is from genome assembly GCA_003486945.1 of Hyphomonas sp. GTDB lineage: Bacteria > Pseudomonadota > Alphaproteobacteria > Caulobacterales > Hyphomonadaceae > Hyphomonas. The sequence goes on from DNFL01000227.1 coordinate 541, forward strand.
AATTGGACAATGACGACACAACGTCTTCGCTGGTCGCGCCATAGACGTTGTCGAAATCGACCAGCAAAACGCTTCTTACGCGCGCCACGCGGGAGGCTCCTCGCTTCTCGGGACCCGGTTGATTACCCGCCGCCCACATTCTAGGCCCTGCAAGAAAAATGCAACCGGGGACAACATGTTGGGGGAAACCGGCCTGAATTTCAGGTTGCAGCCGCTTCGGCCCGGGAGGCGCGTTTCTCGATCAGCTTCACGCAGAAGATCGACACTTCGTAGAGAAGGTAGACCGGTCCGGCCAGCAGCAGCTGGGACATCGGGTCCGGCGGGGTGAAGATGGCGGCAAAGGCCAGGATGCCGACGATGGCATACTTGCGGCCCTTGGCCAGCGTGCCGGACGTGACGACGCCGATCTTGCCCAGCAGCGTCAGGATCAGCGGAAGCTGGAAGGAAATCCCGAAGGCCAGCATCAGGGCCATGACGAGGGACAGGTAGTCTGACACCTTGGGCAGGAGGCGGATCGTGGTGCCGGCCGATTCGACCTGTTCCATCGAGACCGTGAAGTTCGCCAGCATCGGCAGCATCAGGAAATAGACGAACAAGGCCCCCAGCGAGAACAGGAGGGGGGCGAGCACGAGATAGGGCCAGAATGCGCCGCGTTCGGTCTTGTAGAGACCCGGCGCAACGAAGGCATAAACCTGCCAGGCGATGAACGGAAACGCGACGAAAACCCCTGCGAATACAGCGAGCTTCAGCTTGGCGAAGAAGAATTCCATCGGCGCAGTGAAGATGAATTCGAGCGGCGCACCCCGCAGGTCTTCGGCAACCGCCGCAAATGGACGGATCAGGAGTTCGTAGATATCCCCCGCCAGCCAGAAACAGCCGATCGCCGCAACGGCGAGCGCCAGCAGGCATTTGATCAGGCGCGAGCGCAGTTCGATCAGATGGTCCAGAAGCGGGGCGCGGCTCGATTCGACTTCATCGTTGATCTCGGGCTGTTCGTCTTTAGGCGGCTCGTAGTTCATGCCTTGCCCTCCCCTTTGGAAGGCTCGGCTTCTGGTTCAGGCTCAGCAGGATGCTCGCGCATGACGGCGGAGTTGATGTCCGCTTCGACGGCGGCGAGGTCTTCCTGCGCCTGCGTCATGGCATTGGAGCGTTTCAGCTCCTGGATTTCCTTCTTCAGTTCTTCCAGCTCGCTCTGGCGGGCAATGTCGTCGAAGGCGGCCTGGAATTCCCGCGCCATCCGGCGGCCCTTGCCAACAAACTGGCCGAGCTTGCGCATCATGAGCGGCAGGTCCTTCGGGCCGATGAAGATCAGCGCCGCAAGGCCAAGAACGAGGATTTCGGAAAACCCGATGCCGGGCAGCATGGCGATGCGCCCTCCGGTCAGCGAATTACGAAGAGGACTTCGATTCGTCCTTCTTCGGGGTGATGTTCACAAGGTCGTCCTTGTTCGCGCCCTTGTCTTCGTCCTTCAGGCCCTTGCGAAAGGCCCCGATGCCCTTTGCCATGTCGCCCATGATCGAGGAGATGCGCCCGCGCCCGCCGAACAGCAGGATCGCCACGACGACCACCAACAAAATCTGCATCCAACCTGGGGCCATGAGCCTGCTCCTGATGATTTGCGGGATTATAGGCCCCCCCTCCCGCTGGAACAATGGGGCGAAGCTGTTATGCAAGGGCCATGCGTATCGCGACCTGGAATGTCAATTCGATCAAGGCACGGCTGCCGACGGTTCTGGAGGTGCTGAAGGGCATCGAGGCGGATGTGGTCTGCCTGCAGGAGCTGAAGTGCGAGACCAATGCCTTCCCCTATCTCGAGATCGAGGAGCAGGGCTGGAACTGTGCCATTCATGGACAGAAAACCTATAACGGGGTCGCCATCCTGTCGAAGTATCCGCTCGAGGATGTGACGAAGGAAATGGGCACGCTGAA
>DNFL01000227.1:2741-4562 GCA_003486945.1 Hyphomonas sp.
GGAAATGGGCACGCTGAAGGACGATCAGGCCCGCTATATCGAGGCGACAGTGCTGGCGGACCGGCCGGTGCGCGTTGCCGGCATCTATGTGCCCAACGGCAATCCAGCACCGGGCGAGAAGTATGACTATAAGCTCGAGTGGATGGACGCACTGGAGCGCCATGCAGCGGCGATGCTGCGGGACGAACAGCCCTTCGTGATCTGCGGTGACTATAACGCCATCCCGGCCGCGGAGGATTGCTGGGACGATACGGTCTGGAACACGGACGCACTCGGCCTGCCGGACACGCGCGCGGCCTGGCGGCGGCTGAAGCATCTCGGCCTGACCGACGCCTTCGCAGCGTGCGACGGGCGGGCGCATCAGTACACATTCTGGGATTATCAGGCGGGCGCTTTCCAGAAGGATCACGGCATCCGCATCGACCACCTCCTCACCTGCCCCCGCATGACGGATCGGCTGCAGGCCTGCGAAATCTTCCGCAAGGCCCGCGCGATGGAGAAACCATCAGACCATGTGCCGGTAGTGGCGGTGTTTGCCGACTGAGCACATCCGGTGTCGCCGCCGTTACAGGCGATTCCAGCTTTTTTACAGGTTTCCGCGAGACCCGGTCAGAGGCCGAGTTTGGCTTTCAGGATGTCGTTGACGGCCTGGGGGTTCGCCTTGCCGCCCGAGGCTTTCATCACCTGGCCGACGAACCAGCCGAGGGTCTGCGGCTTGTCTTTCACCTTGGCGACCTGATCCGGATTTGCCGCGATGATTTCGTCGACGACCTTTTCGATGGCGCCGGTGTCGGTGACCTGTTTCAGGCCATGCTTCTCGACAATGGCGGCTGCTTCGCCTTCGCCGGCGATCATGCGGGCGAAGACGTCCTTGGCAATCTTGCCGCTGATCGTGCCATCCGAGATGAGGCCGATGAGGCCGCCGAGCGAGGCAGCGCTGACCGGGCTTTGCGACAGCTCCAGACCTTCCTTGTTGAGATAGCCGAAGAGTTCCTGCGTCACCCAGTTGGCGGCGAGTTTCGCGTCGCGGCCCTTGGCGACGGCTTCGAAATATTCGGCCTTGTCGGCTTCGGAGGTCAGCACGCCGGCATCGTAGCGCGAGAGGCCATATTCGGACTGGAAGCGGGCGCGCTTCTGGTCCGGCAGTTCCGGCAGCGACTTGCGGATGTCCTCGATCCAGGCCTGCTCGAATTCTAGCGGCAAGAGATCCGGGTCCGGGAAATAACGGTAATCGTGCGCGTCTTCTTTTGAGCGCATCGAACGGGTTTCGCCCTTCACCGCATCGAACAGGCGGGTTTCCTGATCCACCTTGCCGCCGCTTTCGAGGATCTCGATCTGACGGCGGGCTTCGTATTCGATCGCTTGCTGGATGAAACGATAGGAGTTCATGTTCTTCAGTTCGCAGCGCGTGCCGAGATGCTTGAAGTCTCCGGTTTCGCGGAACTTCTCATACTGGCCGGGCTTGCAGACGGAGACGTTCACGTCGGCGCGCAGGTTGCCCTTTTCCATGTCGCCGTCGCAGGTGCCGAGCGCTATGACGATGGCGCGCAGTTTCTTGACATAGGCAGCCGCCTCGGCGGGCGAACGCACGTCAGGCTTCGAGACGATTTCCATCAGGGCGACGCCGGAGCGGTTAAGGTCCACATAGGTGGCGTTCGGGTCCATGTCGTGGATCGACTTGCCGGCGTCCTGCTCAAGGTGCAGGCGCTCGATGCGGCAGGGGAAGGAGTAATCCTCCTTACCCGGAACTTCGACATCCACTTCAATCTCGCCCTCGCCGACAATCGGATGGGCAAACTGGCTGATCTGATAGCCCTGCGG
>DNFL01000194.1 GCA_003486945.1 Hyphomonas sp.
GTCCGCTCCGCCCCCACCGCCCCCTCCGCCTCCGTCCGCGCCGGCGGCCGATGCGGCGATGGAATCGATCACCGTCACCGGTTCAACGATCGCCGGCAGTCCCGAAAATCCGGAGATCACCAACAACCAGAAAGCCGGCGTTGATGAAGGCGGCATCGTCAAACAGATCGGCAACTACCTCGTCGTGCTGCAGGATGGCCGCCTGTTCGTCACCGACCTGAAACCCGGCGGCGTCAACGGCCTCAAGCTGACCGACCGCGCCAATGTCTACCGTTCCAGCAATGAAGACACCTGGTATGACGAGATGCTCGTCGCTGGCCGCACCATTCTCGTCACCGGCTATTCCTATGCGGAGAATGCGAGCGAGTTCACGGTGCTGAACCTCTCCGATGACGGCAAGGTCACGCGTCAGGCTACCTTCTACATTTCCTCGGACGACTATTATTCGGGAAGCAATTACGCGACGCGGATGATCGATGGCAAACTCGTCATCCACACACCGATCTATGTCTCCGGCCGCGGCTGGTGGGATGCGTTCGATCCGCCAGAAATCCGCGAGTGGCGCAAGGAAGGCGAGGAAGGCGAGCGCGCGCACCTGCGCGGACGCCCTCTGTTCCGCGCCGAGGATATCTGGATGCCGGTGCAGCGCCTGCTCGATCCGGTGGTCCACACCGTTACTGTCTGCGACATCTCCGGCGCCACCGATGCCTCCGCGCCGCTGTGCAACGCAACGGCAATCGTCGGCACGGAGGAACACACCTTCCTCGTCACCAAGGAAGCCTTCTGGCTGTGGCTTGATCCGAGCTGGACCGAGAGCAACCACGACGCCAGCGAAGAAGCCCTGAAGGCCTGTGACGAGCGCGAGGGTCATGCCCCGGTGCGCGAGGTGGCTCAATCCGCGCTCGTGAAGCTGCCGATCAATGGCAGCACGCCGCAAGTGCTCGGCGTGCGCGGGTCGCCTCAGAACCAGTTCTCGATGGACATGGACGCCGGCACATTCCGGGCCGTGACGGATTGGCATTCCGCCGCTTGCGATCCGGGCTGGAACGACGATGCGACGCTGACCTTCTTCGACACGCCGCTCACTGCACTCAGCGATACGTTCCGCGATGAGGCAGGCGGGCGCTATGTGCCGCTGCCGTCGCCCGGCACTTCAAACTATGAAGCGCGCTTCACCGAGGATCATCTCGTCTACGGTGCTCGCGGCAACTGGGGGACCTGGGCGCCTGACGAGACCGAAGAGCCGCGCGACGAAGGCCGCGCCATCATCGTGCCGGTCGACAATCCGATGTGGCCGGTCACCGTCACCGTCCCGCATGACGTCATCCGCGCCGAACGGGCAGGGCCTTACATGGCGCTCACCGGCTACCGAGATCACAAGGGCCTCAGCGTCTCGCTGATCGACCTGCGCCTCGAGGAACCGAAACGTGCCAGCACGTTCGTGATGGAGAACCGGTTCGAAAGCGAGAACCGCAGCCACGCCTTCAATTCCAGCATCGGCGCCGACGGTGCAGGCCATATCGGCCTGCCGACGGTGTCGCGCTCCGAAGAGTCGGACCGATGGTGGTGGTGGTCGGACTCTTCCGATGTCAGCTACCTCGCAGCCGACACGAAAGGCCAGCTCTCCAGCGCCGGCGAACTGATCGCCACGCGCCAGGACCCGAATGCGGACCTGCCGAGCGGTTATGAGTGCGAAGTCTCGTGCGTCGACTGGTACGGCAATGCCCGCCCGATCTTCACCGGCGGTCGCTATCTCGCGCTGATGAATTCCGAACTCGTCGAGGGCGAGCTGGTGGACGGGAAGATCAAGGAAATCCGCCGCATCGACCTGACGGTGAAACCGGACTGATCCGGCCTCGCCGGATCAGGTGGTGGCGCCGCCTGCGCGGGCGTTGAGGTGGTCGACCAGTTCCGGCGTGATCGTGCCGGTGGCGGTCAGGCCTTCCATCTTCTGGTAATCACGGATCGCTTCGGCGGTCCGCGGTCCGACAACGCCGTCCGGCGTGCCGGCATCGAAGCCGAGACGCCCGAGTGCGGTCTGCACCGCCTGCACCTGCAGCGGATTGCCCGCATTCCAGCGCTGGGCGCCGAACTTGCCATTGGCGAGACCGTTGGGCGCCGAAGCCTTCCACGCTTTCGCGCGCTCGCTGGCGTCCATCGAGTCCGACATCGGCACGCGGGCGCGCAGGTTGGCAACTTCCTGCTTCGCCCCGGCATCACCGCCGGTGGCGGCCACTTCAAACCAGAACAGGGCTTCGGCGAGGTTCTTCTCCGCGCCGATGCCTTCGGCGTGCACGACGCCGAGATTGTACTGCGCGTCCAGCAGGCCATGCTCTGCAGCCTTGGCAAACCAGGTCACCGCTTCGGCTTCCGATTTTGGCCCGCCTTCGCCTTCGGCCAGGAAGAGAGCATAATCATACATCGCGCCGACATGGCCGGCTTCGGCGGCTTTCTGGATCAGGCTGCGCGCTTCGATCAGGTCGCGGTCAACGCCGTTGCCGCGCTCGTAGAGCTTGCCGAGATCATACTGCGCCGGGGCAACGCCCTTCTGCGCCGCGCGGCGCAGGAACGAGGTTGCGGTATCGACATCGCCTTCCTTCATCTTCACCTGCGCATACTGGTATTGCGCGATGGCGTTGCCGGAGTTTGCCTCGGACTCGATGCTGACGGCAGACGGAATGCGCGGGAAGCTCGCATCCGAACGGGCCGCAAGGCGCACGGGCTCGGCACGCTCAGGCGCGGCTGATGGCGGATTGCCCGCTTCGATGGCGGCCGCCGCGGTGACGATCGTCTGGATCGCAGCCTGTTCCGGCGTCAGTTCCGGCTTCGGCTTTGCTTCAGCTTTAGGCTTGGCGGCAATCGGCTTCGGCTTCAGGCTCGGTGCCGCATCCGGCGCGGGCCCGGGAACCGGATCGGTCGGCGCGATGGTCAGCGTCGCCATCTCGATCGGCGCCTGCGCATTGGCTGCAGCGGCCTCGGCGATCTCGAGGATGCCAGCGCTTTCCGCGCCGTCTTCGAACAGGTCGGTCGCGACGAGGGCCATCTCGTCTTCGAACAACACCGTTTCCGCATCCGCAGGAATGGCCGCTTCAGCGATCTGTGTGGCAGCGGGCACACCTGTCTGTGGATCGACATAAGTGTCGACCGGTCCGGACAGCACCGGCTGAGGGGGCTGCTTGCCGCGCAGGTAGAGATAACCGCCCACGCCGGCGCCGGTCACCACGACTGCGGTGGCCGCAAGATACAGCGGCAGTTTCGACACGCCGGATTTCGGCGACGGGGCAGCGGCCTGCGCCGCCGCAGCGGCCGGCTTCGCGCGCGTGTTCTGGTCAACGGCCGC
>DNFL01000109.1 GCA_003486945.1 Hyphomonas sp.
TGATGTCTTTCAGAAGCGGCGCGACAGCGAGACGTCCCTGATGGCGAAAGGCATTTTCGGGTCAGCCGCCAACGCCTCGCGGGCTAAGGCGCCGGACTAGGACCGATCCGGACTTGCCTCCGGCGCAGGCGCGCTGCCTCTGTCACTGCGCTGAAGCGCGCGAGATCAGCGTGAACTTGCCGTATTCGTTTTCGACAGGTTCACCAGCTTCGGCCCATGTATCAAACCCTTCATGCGCCGAGACATTGCGATACCCCTGACTATCGAGCGCCTTCTTGACAAGGGCGGCGCGGCTGCCGGTCGCACAGTAGACAATAATCTCTGCATCTGCGCTGCGAACTTCCTTTGAGATCCTAAACTCCGCGACGCCCCTCGGCACCGAAACCGCGCCGGGAATATGACCCAGATCGAACTCTTCCTCAGATCTTACATCGAACAGCAAAAGCTCAGGGTTCTGCGCCTGGCGTGCGCGGATGTAGTCATTGCCAACGAGGTCTATGCCCTCCTTCGCTCTCCGCGATACGTCTTCGGGGGTGAGCGGCACGTCCGCTCCGGCAAAAAGAGGCGCTGCCAGGACAGCCAGCGCAATCAACACGTTCCTGATCATCTTTGCCGCTCCCAGAGACCTGATGGGTGCAGACTGCACGTCTCAACTATCGCCGGCAATGGCTTTAAATGAGATGTTCTGAAGTCGTGGGACCGACTGTCTCAGTCTCGATTGACACATTCGGACGCCGCATGGCTTGCTGAACTCTGCGCATCGCCGGGAGAATGAAGCTTGGAACGAGGGAACCCGCACTGGGTGCTTGCCCGGACGCCGCCCGGAGGCTGGCCGGTCGATGACGACTTCGACTGGCGAGACGCACCCGTGCCCTCGCCCCGCCCCGGCCAGATCCTGACCCGGACCATCTACCTTTCCCTCGACCCCTATCAATGGGGTCGCCGTCGGCGCGGTGTTGAAGCGCCGGGCGAGGTCTGCCACGGGCGAACCGTTGCGCAGGTTATCGACTCCCGCGCTGCCGGATGGCGCGAAGGCGACTACCTCTTCAATACCAATGGCTGGCAGACGTTTGGCCTCACCGGCGAAGGCATTTCGACTTTCGGTTATATGTTTCCCCGCAAGCTCGACCCCGCCGCCGCCCCGATCTCGGCCGCCGTCGGCGTACTCGGTATGTTGGGGCTTACCGCTTACAGCGGTCTCTACGTGCAGTGCGATTCAAAAGCTGGTGAAACCGTCGTTGTCTCCGCCGCCTCTGGCGGTGTCGGCCAGATTGTCGGCCAGCTCGCCAAGCTGCGCCATTGCCGCGTCATCGGCGTCGCCGGCCGCGCTGAGAAGTGCGACTACGTCGTCCGGGAACTCGGCTTCGACGCCTGCGTTTCGCATCTCGCCCCGGACTTCCCGGACCAGCTGAGATCAGCCTGCCCGGACGGCATTGATGTTTACTTCGAGAATGTTGGCGGCGCTGTCTTCGAAGCGGTCCTGCCGCTTCTGAACCCCGGCGCCCGGGTCACGCTTTGCGGACTTGCCTCTCAGTATGGCGCTGCGGAAGGGGACATCATCGAAGCCTGGAAATCGACCGGTGCGGCTACATTTGCCCGTCAAGGGGTGCGTGCGGATCAACTGTTCGTCGGCAATTTTGTAGAGAGCCATCAAAGCCGCTTCCTCGCCGAAATGGCGGCCTGGATAAAGGATGGCAAAGTTCGCTACCGCGAAGACATCTGGGAAGGTCTCGGCTCAGCGCCCCGGGCCTTTCGCGCGATGCTTGCCGGCGACACTTTTGGCAAGACGCTTGTGCAGGTTGCGCCAGAAGCAACCGCTTGATTGCCCGTATACGGATCAGTTCTGCGGGCCAGGTTTTTTACCGGCAAATCTGCCATTTGCCGGTAAACCGGCATCAGGTGCTCTGAGGATCCATCCGCCCCGCGCAACTGCCTCCTGCTCGCGTCCGAAAGTCTACCCGGCCACAGCCGCCTGGAGCCGCAGGCCGCCTGTCCTTAGCCAATCTACATCCCCTGCGACAGCCCGCGGCACCAAAATGCAACAGCGATTGAACAAGTGTAATGATCAAATGCCCATCTCTAGGAGTCACTTTCTGATGCAGGTGCTCAGCCCCTGTCTCAGTTTTGGTATTGAACCAAAGTCCGATCCTCTGATCGCCAATTTAGATTGAGCCATGCCGCTTTACCACACGAGTATTTTTTTGTGTGGTAATATCAAATATCCCCCGCCGGGAGCGCTCTGCAATTCGCAAACTGATCATGTCAGACCGGCGCAAAGATGGCCCCGGTGATCTTGCGGACGCCTATGCAGACGCTCTCTCCCGCGGGCCGAAATGGCGCGAACACCTCAAGCCCACTCCGATTTCGCGCGAAAGGCTTCGATGCTTGGAAATTGGGGACTGAAGACGGTGCCCCTACTCATCCCGCCGCTTGTAACGCGGTGGCCCGTCCGGACCCACTTTGCCCGCATACGGATTTTTGCCTTGCCGCACGAACAGGCGGATCGGCACGCCGTGCATGTCGAACGCTTCGCGGATGCCGTTGATCAGATACCGCTTGTAGCCTTCCGGCATCTGATCGCCGCGCGAGGCGATCAGCACGAAGGTTGGCGGGCGCGCTTTCATCTGCGCCATGTAGCGCGGCTTGATGCGCTTGCCCTGCACGCTCGGCGGCGGATGGTGCTCCACCGTATGGCGCAGCCACCGGTTGAGGTCGCCGGTCTTCACCTTTGCGGTCCAGTCCTTGTAAACCTTCACCACCGCCGGCATCAGCTTGTCGATATTGCGCCCCGTCAGGCCGGACAGGAACACCACCGGCGCCCCGCCGCCATTCGGCACCAGCCGGTTGGCAAGATCGCGGATATGCCGCGCCGCCGCGTCCGGGTCCTGCACGGTATCCCACTTCGACATCACCAGCACGAGCCCGCGCCCTTCGCGCAGTGCAAGGTCGGCAATCTGCAGGTCCTGCTTCTCCAGCGCGTCATGCGCGTCCATGACGAGCGCAACGATGTCCGCATATTTCAGGGAACGGATGGTCTCCGCGGTCGACATCCGCTCAAGGCGTTCCTGCACGCGCGCTTTCCGGCGCAGGCCTGCCGTGTCCACAAGGCGCACCTGCCGGCCTTCCCATTCCCAGTCGATCTGGATGGAGTCGCGGGTGATGCCCGCCTCCGGTCCGGTCAGCAGACGCTCGGACTGGATCAGCTGGTTGATCAGCGTCGACTTGCCCGCATTCGGCCGCCCGACAATCGCCAGGCGGATTGGCTTCGGCGCGGCCGGCTCCGGCACATCCTCCGGCTCTTCGCCTTCCGCCGCCTCGATCGCCGCCACCAGCTCATCATCCGTGATCGAACTGTCTTCAATGTCGATATGCGCCAGCTTGTCGAGAATGTCCTCGCCCGCCCCGCCGGCATAGTCCGGCTCGGCTTCTTCCAGCGCCCGCTCGAACGCCTCTTCGCCCAGCGCCGTGCGGATCGCCTCGTACAGCTCCGCAAACCCTTCGCCATGTTCCGCCGACAGGCCCACCGGCTCGCCGAAGCCCAGCCGGAACGCGTCCAGCACGCCCGCCTCGCCCTGCTTGCCTTCCGCCTTGTTCGCCGCCAGCACTACCGGCACATTCGCCTTGCGCAGCAGCATCGCGAAAGTCTCGTCCTCCGGCGTCACGCCGACGCGCGCATCCACCAGGAACAGTGCCACGTCCGCTTCGGCAATCGCTGCCTCGGTCTGCGCGCGCATCCGCGCCTCCAGGCTATCGTCGCGCACATTGTCGAACCCGGCAGTGTCGATCAGCAGCAGCGGCAGCGAAGCCAGCCGCCCGTCGGCCATCTTGCGGTCACGCGTCACGCCCGGCTGGTCGTCGACCAGCGCGATCTTCTTGCCCGCAAGGCGGTTGAACAGGGTCGACTTGCCGACATTCGGCCGGCCGACAATGGCGAGTTTCAGTGGCACGGCCGCAGCCCCTTTGGTTAATACCGGGGCACGGAAGGTGTCCGGCCCTTAGTCGATGGCGATCAGTTTGCCCTTGTCCGTGAGGACATAGAGACGCCCCTGCGTCGCAATCGGCTCGATATACACGGTCTCGCCCAGCTTCAAAGAGGCCGTCTGCGAACCATCTTCCGGCGAGAAGGCCAGAAGATCGCCGCGCGACGACACCACAATCACCCGTCCGGACGCCACAATCGGCGCCGAATAGCTGATCGGTTTCTTCTTCTTTTTCTCGTCCCGGAACGATGTCAGCTGCTTCACCCAATAGGCTTCGCCGGTGCTGGCATCGAGCGCGGCAAGCTCGTCATTTGTGCCGAGCACAAACAAAAACCGTCCGGTCAGCGCCGGTGCCTTGGTCGATCCGACCGGCGCCGTCCACACGCGCGCACCGGTGCGTCCGTCGATCGCTGCCGTCGTGCCCGACTGGCTCGACACGAACACGAGGCCCGCGCCCAGAACCGGGCGTGAACCGATATCGTTGATCTCGGAAATCGGCGTGAACCGTCCCGACTGCGCCAGCGCATCTGTCCACAGCCGGCGGCCATTGGCAGCCAGGTAGGCGATGATCTCGCCGGAGGAGAACGGCGCAATGACAAAGTCCTCGACCGCTGCCGCGCTGGAGCTGCCCAGCACGCGGGCGGATTCCGAAATCGCCTGGTCGCTCCACGCAATCTCGCCGGTCGCGAGATTCAGCGAGAAGACTTCATTGTTGTTGGAGGCCACAAAGATCCGGCCTTCCGAAATCGTCGGCGATCCGGTGATCGGCGAGCCCAGTTCGCGGCGCCATTTCTGCGCGCCTGTCCCGGCGTCCAGCGCCGCGACATAGCCGTAGCCGCTGGCCACAACCAGCGTGTCACCCGCAACCGCGAGGCCGCCGCCGAGCGCGGACTTGTCACGCTTGGAAACGCCCTTCAGGCGCTGCGACCAGAGTTCGCCGCCATTGCTCAGGCTGGAAGCGCGCACCGTCTGCGCCGCGTCCATCGTGAAAATCGTTGTCGCGCTGGTCACCGGCGGCGTGGTGATCGCCGCCGTCTTGGTCGAGCCCTTGCCGATCGAACGGCGCCACGCCACCCGCAGCTTCGGCGCCGCTTCGACATGCGAAGGCAGCTTGGCCGCATTGCTGCCGGCTTCCGTCCAGGCATTCACCGACACCGGTGCCGGCAGTTCGATGGCAATGCCGGTCAGCGTCGCGCTCGGCTCGATACGGGAATTGTCCAGCACCATCGTCACGCGCCCGGCGCGTTGTTCGGCGGTGGCGGCTTCCTTCTTCTCGCCGCCAAACTTCGGCAAGCTGCTGCACGAGGTCAGGGCCAGCAGCGAAGCAACAGCCGCGACTGCTGCAACGGCACTACGGTTCAGTTTCATTGTCCGGTCTCCTCGGGCGCTTCGGCTTCCGCCGGCGCAGGCGTTTCCTCTTCGGCTGCCTGATCTGCCTCAGGCGCCAGCGGCATGGCCGCAAGTGCAATTTCGGCCCGCTGGACAACGCCGGCAGGTGCATTGGCATCAAACTTCAGCTGGTTGAACGCTGTACGCGCCCGCGCAACATCTCCGACCTCGAACGCCTTGGACGCCACCAGCTCGCGCGCCATGGCGCCCAGCGCGGTGTCTTCTTCTGCCAGCGTGCCCAGCAGCGTTTCCAGCTCGTCCAGCGTCAGCGTGTCCGCGCGCAGGTAAGCCGACTTGATAAGCGCAAGGCGCTCATACGGCCCGCCTTCCACGCCGCCCATCGCCGCCAGCGTCTCCGCCGCCGAAGCCGGGTCACCCATGCCTTCAATCTGCGTCTGCGCCAGGAAATGCGCCGCCAGCGGCGACAGCTTCGTATCTGCCTCCACGATCGCCCGGAACGCAGCTTCCGCTTCCTCGTACCGGCCGTCCTCGAGTGCGGCGACCGCGTTCTCCAGCTCCAGCGCGCGCTCTGCCCGGTCCTTGGCGGCCTGCGGCTTCAGCACGAATTCATTGATCGCAACCGAGCCCACCAGCGCCACCACCGCGCCATAGACAAACGGCCGCCAGCGCTTCCACCAGCTTTCCAGCTTCTCCTGGCGGACGCTTTCATCGACTTCGGTGAAAATGTCGGTCAATCGGGGCTCCGCGGGGGCAAAGGGTCAGGGATTCGGCGCGAACCTAGACGGGGCGCAGCCCCGCTGCAACGGATCAGCGCTGTTAGGCTTCAGGTTTTCGCAGGCTGTAAGTCTCGGTCTTGCCCGGAAACCGCCGCGTCCGCACGTCTTCGGCATAGGCGGCCGCCGCCCCGGACACGACACTGGCAAGGTCCGCATACCGGCGCACGAATTTCGGCGTCCAGTCGAACAGGCCCAGCATATCGTGTGTCACGAGAATTTGCCCGTCACAGGCCGCCGACGCGCCAATCCCGATGGTCGGGCAGGTCACCTCGGCGGTAATCTCCGCCGCCAGGTCTTCCGCGACACCCTCGATCACGATGGCGAACGCCCCGGCATCCGCCGCCGCCCGCGCCTCGGCCACAACCCGGTCGCGCTCGCTCACCGTGCGCCCCTTGGCCCGGAAGCCGCCTTCCACATTGATCGCCTGCGGGCGCAGGCCGACATGGCCCATCACCGGAACGCCTCGTTCCACAAGATGGCTGATCTGGTGCGCTGCATACGCCCCGCTCTCGATCTTCACCGCCTGGCAGCCGGTCTCCTTCATTATCCGCGCCGCGTTCAGGAAGGCCTGGTCGGCATTCGTCTCATAACTCCCGAACGGCATGTCGACGACCACGAACGCCCGCTCGGACCCGCGCATCACCGCCTGCCCGTGCAGGATCATCATCTCCATCGTCACGCCCACCGTCGAGGCAAGCCCGTGCACCACCATCCCGACACTGTCGCCGACCAGCAGCACATCGGCGTGGCTGTCGAGCAGCGCGGCCGTCGGCGCATCATACGCCGTCAGGCAAACCAGCGGCGTCGCCCCTTTGGCGGCGGCAATATCCTTCACGGTCTTGCGGGTCGTCTGGCTTTGTTTTGACATGGCGCCTGCGATAGCTTCTCCCCGTCCCCATCGCAAGGAAACAACAGGGTTAATGCCAATGCCACCTTCCCTGCGCGCCCTCATCCTCGCCGGCGCCGCCTATGGCACGCTCGGCTTTGCCGCCGGCTTCCTCTTCGGGGCGCTGCGCGAACTGGTGCTGATCCCGGGGCTCGGCGAACGCACCGGCCACCTCGCCGAGTTCCCGATGGTCACACTCGCCGCCTGCGCCATCGGCCTCTGGATCGGCGCGCGCACCAAGGCCCCGGCCCTCGGCATCGGCCTGATCGGCGTCGCCGTCCTGATCGCCTTCGAAAGCACGCTCGCGCTGACCTTCGCAGGCCTCAGTCTCGCGGACTACCTTGCCCACTATGATATGACCCGCGGCTCGCTCTTCCCCATCGGCCTTGCCCTGATGGCGCTCGCCCCGCCCGCAGGGCGCTGGCTGAAACGTCCCTGACGCCTCAGCCGGGCATCACCGCCACACCGAACAGCACCGGGTGCAGCCACAAGAGCAGCGCCGCATACGCCGCAAGGCCGATCCCCACCGCCAGCGCATCGCCCATCACATTCACGGGCGCATCCGCCGGCGGGCCATTGTCGCCGCGCTTCTTCAGTGCAATCCGGTCGATCACGGCAAAGGCGAGGAAGCTGCCGAACAGGAAGATCGAGTTCCACTCCCAGTTCGCAAGCAAATGCGCCACCGCCCAGATCTTCACCGCAACCAGCATCGGATGCTTCAGCATCTTCTTGATATGCCCTGTCGGCGTATAGGCCGCCGCCAGCGCAATCAGCGCAAACGGCATCAGCGCCAGCACCAGATGGCGCAGGCCCGTAGGCGGAAAGCCGAGCCCCCCGCTCCCGCGCGCCTCGCCATATCCCCAGATCATCAGTACAAACCCAGCAATCGACACGAGACTGTAGAGCCCCATGTAAGGCCCCGCCCCCATCCGCACTTTCAGGTCCTTGCCCGGCTCGCGGCTTCGAAAGGTGGTATAGAGATGCGTCCCGAAAAAGATCAGGATCCCCAGGATCAGATATGTCATGCTCGCGCCCTCCCCGGCTGAACTGAGCAGAGCCTAGCCTGATTGCAAAGCGAGGCAAAGGATCCCTGCGAACGGCTGCACCCAACCATGAATACCTTGAGACCAGGATCAAAGTTCTCCGCACATCGGCCGATGGGCTGGTCGATGCCATTCAACGTCTCGGTTGTTGTCGAACGTCTGCCGGTTACCGGGATTTTACCGGCGAAGGGCGTATCGTCCCGCCTTATTTCAAGCCCCTTTGCAAACCGAGCACGTCATCTGACGGCAAGGCGAATGCATGGTGCCAGAGCGGGGATTTCATCACGTTCGTTTCAAAGGCGTCGGCGTCGGCGTCAACTTCAAGCAAGAGGCCGCACCAGATCAGCGGTCGGATCACGCCGACATAAAGGGATAGCGGGCGACGGTCCCAGACCTGTTTCGATGCTGGTCCGAGGATGCGTTCGGTCAGAGCGTCGATCCCGATCCAGTCACCTGCCACCAGGTTCAGCGCGTCCAGATAGTCGATAAGGTGCCCCACAATCGCCAGTCCACCGCGGCTCATTGCGCCATGGTCCACTTCGAAAAGAAAGCGCGGTACGATTTCGTTGAAGGCTCGGTGCGGCGCACCGATCAGGCTGCGTCCGGTATTCGTCGTCCGAAACATTTTCCCGTGGTGGCGCGCATGCCGGGTATGCAGCAGGTGGCGGTGTAGAACCCAGAGCGGAAAGACGTCCTCCTCATTGAGCACCTTGTTGTATCGGTAAAGCTCGTGCGGCGTATGCCCCGGCCAGTTGAAGTCCTTTGCAGCCCAGTCGACGTGCACGCGCTTGAGCGCCCCGCCCGGCGTCAGCGCGAGCCCGCCTTGAAAGTCGGCATGTGCAAGAAGCCGCTGCGCGCAATCCGGCAGGCGGGCGAGCGCCAGATGCGGCGTATCGGACGTTAATTCCTTAAAGACGGGCCAACGAGGCATAATATGTACGACTGTGTACAGATCTGAAGTAATGTCGAGATCAAACACTCTGGCTTCGAAAAGCCGTCTGAAAAAAACTCAACGACTTCGTTTGAGAGGGAAAAGGCAGCGTCGACCGCTGCTCACATGCCATGACCGCTCTGGAACACTCTGTGCAGATGCAGACGTAACAAGCGCCCATGGACGGGTGAGCATTCTACATCTAGCCTCCGACTTTAAGCGCTGCGGTACTCTCATGACCCTATCTTCGTCGATCGCTTTGATTGTGTTCTTTCTAATGAGTTTTTCTGCAGCCTCCACCGGCGCGGTGTTCCGTCCGGGCGAATGGTACGCAAACTTGCAAAAGCCCAGCTGGACGCCGCCGAACTGGGTGTTTCCACTTGTGTGGTCGGTTCTGTTCTGCACGATCGCGGTCTCCGGCTGGCTGGTCTGGGAAGCAGGAGGTGTGGCTGCATGGTCGGCATTGGTTCTCTATGCAGCTCACCTCGCTGCGAACTCTGCCTGGTCATTCCTGTTCTTTGGCAAAAAACGCCTCGACTGGGCGATGGCAGAGGTCATTTTCCTTTGGCTCATGATTGCAGGCGTTATTGCTGCATTTGCAGAGTTTAGTCTGGTGGCCGCGCTCTTGTTATTGCCCTACCTCACTTGGGTCAGCATAGCCGCCGCCCTGAACCTCCGGCTACTGCAACTGAACGGTCCGCGCGGGCCAGCCAAAACCTGATACCGCGCGCCCAAACGCCAGCATCCAGGCTGATATACGGCCAACCGCAAAATGTGCGGGGCAACTCGAAAATCCACTGATTCCGGACGGCCAACTCACAGCTGGATGTCAGCAGATGCGCTGCTTTTGCGCGCCGCCTGCAATGACCGCTTGTGGCAGGGGTCATCGACCCCAAAAAACTACTCTGCCTGCCGGATCGTATCCCCGCCGGCGCTCGCCGCCTGCAGTCGCCGCCCGCCCCCTCCCGCCAAGGCCGGCCCCATC